>CAKNFP010000006.1 GCA_930633525.1 Hyphomicrobiales bacterium | reverse complement strand
AATCGGCTTTATGACGAGGTAGCCCGCATCCCGCAGGTTCGCCGCGGCGTCGCGTGACCCCTTTTCGGTCGCCACCGCAAAGGCGGCCTCGGCAGCGGGACGGACGAGCGCGCGGATTTCCCGGCGCAACTCCTCTGGTGCCTTCTCCCAGCTCACACGGTGCCCCTGGCGTGCATAGTGCGCCTTCGCTGCTGCCTCTACGGCTCGTTCCAGCTTTGTCACTGCATGCCCTCCGGCCGCGAAATCGTAACCGATCCTAGCGTGGACGCGGCCGAAAGATAGGTTCGCATCCTGCTTTCAGATCACACACCGCTATCAGTGATAGTCGTGACCGTGGCCCATGCGGGGTGCTGGCCAGACGCCCCGAAAAGGGAGGGGAGGGCGGTCTCGATAGTCGCATATAGATCGAGCAGCACCTCGTCAGATCGATGCTCGGCAATGGTCCGGAGGGTAGGGTCGAAAAGACGATCCTCCGGAGCGTAGGCAGAGCCAGACACGAACCCCGCGAAGACAACCTCCAGGGCCAATGCCCCGATGCGGGCTTGGTCATCCGGCGGCAGACCCTGCCATGCTATGGCAGCGTCAAAGGTATCGAGCGGGTTGGCGGGGTCCAGAGTATCAACGGTCATTCGTGCGTCGTCCTCGATTACATCAGCCCCCGCTGCACCGGTTTATACCGGGATTTAGCGGTGAAATGATGTGGATTTTTTCGAGTGGCTGGAATGAGTGTGGAAATAATTGGCGCGCTAAGGTGTCGCGTCATCGGACGGCCTCAAGCGTCGTGCAACTTGGGCTCATCCACACCGAGAAAGGCCCGGAGGGCTTTGTCGAGAGTGTCTATACCCTCGCAGATGGACGAGCCCACATCCGGCAAGTCTCCTAGATCATCTGAAATGAGCTGCCATAGAGCATAGAGGCCAGCGGGGCTTTGGGGCTCAGTGGTCATGGCCTCAATGAAAGTGTCCGTCGCGCGTCGCTCAGAACGCTTCACTTCATCACAGGCGACGCGATAACCCGCCGCCTCATGGATTGGCCGAAGTCGCTCGATCTCGGCATCCACCGCCGCGTGATGGGCCGCCTTCCTGGCCTGCATGTTCTCCAGCGCCTTCCGCCCGAACATCTCCACGTGATGAAGCTGCTGCGAATAGAACGCATCGATCTCCGCATGACTGCGAACGACTATAGGCCAAACCACAGGCGCACCGTCCTCATAGCCCTTCATCGTTGACACTTGCACGCATGGTAGAATATCGGCGCCCGCATCTCGAACGGCTGTGACCGCTGCTTCCCTCGCAAAGCTGGCCTTCGCGGCATCAATGCGCGCTGTGCGAGCAGCATTCACGGCGGTTAGGGCAGGGTCCTCCATCGGTAGAGGCGGCTCGACGATAGCGCGCGGAGCGGCAACAGCTCCCATAGCGAACGCGGCGGACATGACAATTCTCCGTGTGAGATCAACCATGTCAGCCCTCATGCAATCTGCGTCGCGTCGGCGACGTCGGTGGAGGTTTCGAGTAGCCCGAAGAAGCCTGCTATATCGCGGGCAATCGATACGGCCATCCTGAGATCGAACCCCAGTGAAGCTTCCTTCGCTTCGGCCGCCAAGAGATCCCAATCGGCGATCACAGCGAGCGTTTCCGCCTTCCTTCTGATCGCCTCTATGTTGGGAGACAGAAGGTCAACAAGGGCGCAGGCCGCGACCTCCAATTGATCGAGTGCGGCATCGTAGGCCCTATCTGCCTCATCCCAGCCAAGCGCCGCTTTTTGCTCGTGCTTCGCATCACGATACGCGTTCCATGCGTGGATGATCTCCTCTGCACGAGCTTGCGCAGGCGCATCCGGCACACAACGGATGATTTGATCACCGGGGAGATCCGGGTGTGGCTGCACAATGTCCCGCATACGCTGGCGTCCCATTAGGCGACGAACTGTCTCAGCTTTGTAGATAAGACCATTGTTCGGGCCAGGATTCCCAAGGGGCATGATGCCCAAGTAATCGTCCTCTGGCCGCCAATACAGGGCTGAAGGGACGGGGACAGGCGCGGCATTGATTGCCGTGAGAACCCTATCCCGCTCATCGCCTGCTACATCCGCAGCAGAACGAGCGGCAGTAACCCGGTCCGCCAGCTCCGAAGCGATGCGAGCGCAATCAGATGGGGTTGTTTCTGGCGGCGGTACGCTTGCTATGCCGCGAGAAGCGAGTGCGCCGATCGACATGACAGCAGCGCAAGGTGCATAGGCCACGAGCGAACGCCTGGACAGATCAACCATGACGCGTCCCCTTGGCCGGAGCTTCGACGCTCGCACCGGAATAGAGACCGACCACGCGGCCGAGGATCTTCTCTTCGAGGAAGCCGGGCTTGTATGGGCCATCGACGACCGGCACATGGCGACCGTCGCGAAGCCAGTGCATAAGGTCATCAGAAGAGCGCGGGCGGTTAAGGGATCGCGTGCACCAGCGCTGCCCGATCGCGGCGCCGCAGTCGACCTTGTACGTTTCGGCGACGTCAGCCGATCCATTGGCCCGCGCCACGAGGAACAGCTCGCCATCGATCGGCTCGATCTCGTGCTTGTCGACGAGCACACGCTCGCCACGGCGCAGATAAGGAAAATGGTCATCGTTCGTGACCGTCTCCACGACGTGGCCGACCGGCACGCGGTCGAAGAACATCAAAGCGCGGAAATCAGACATAAGTGCCTCCACGAATAGCGGCAGCCTTTACCGGGCGCCGTAGCTCCAGCGAGCCCGATAGGTGTTGCGGGCCATGACAGCGACCTGGGCGGCCGAGACGCGGGCCGGGTAGGGGTCGACGGTTTCGAAGGGAAGACGGCGAACCGGAGCGCCGAAGCTGGCTGCCGCCTTTTCGACGATCGAAGCGAGAGACGGACGGGCCGGAGCCTTGGCTTCCGCCCAAGCCTTCCGCAGTGCCTCGCTCATGCCGGCACCCTTGGTGCGACGGATGATCCACGCCCGGATCATGATGGCGCGGCGGTCGAAGGCGATTTTTGCGGGGGCGGGAGCAACGGCGTTCATCTATCTTTCCTTTTCAGGTCGAAACCTGCTAAAAAGGAAAGTAAAGTATCATTCTTTCTAAATCAAGCTTGAAATTACTAAAAAGGAAAGTTATGTCTCCTGTATCGCTGAAGCCCGCCCAGTGCCGCGCAGCACGAGCATTGCTCGATTGGACACAGCAGCAGCTTGCCGAGCACGTCGGGTTGAGCGTGGTCAGCATCCGTGCGTTCGAGAAGGGAAAAGACATGCGGACCAGCAACCAGGCGCTTCTCCGCCTGACCCTTGAAAAGCATGGCGTGCAGTTCATTGACGAGAACGGCGGCGGTGCGGGAGCCAGGCTTCGGGATCGCGAAGCAGCGTCCTCCGGCGAAGGCATCAAGCCCGACAAGCTGACGAGCGAAAACGACGGCTGAGTTGAGTCGGGCGAACCGATTCACGCGCGGGATCAATAGGGGAGGGCTGCAATATGCAGCTACCCCCCGAAATCCACATAACGATCAGAGATTCCTGCCGATCTTCGGGGGACTAGATCTTCTCCCATCACACTCTGTGTGGCAGATTACACCTAGAACAAATGGAGTACGCGAAGCATGGAAGGAAGCGTATCGACCGCTGCCGAGACTGGCAGCGTCTCCCCCGTCAAAACGGCAATGGATCTGGTCCAGCTGCCGCTAGCGAAGATGCGGCCCCGTCTCGACGGCCGATCTGTCAACAAGGGCATCGTCCAGGCCCTCGCAGCTAGCATCCGGGAGCTTGGCATCATCAACCCGCTGCGTGTGAGATCCGCCCAGATCACAGAGAGCGGCAGGCAGGTGGATGGTTGGGAGATAGTAGCCGGGCGGCATCGATATGAGGCCGCGCGCGAATTGGCACTCGTGTCAGTGCCCTGCGTTGTCGCCACTGACGACGAATTGCACGCCGAGCTGGCAATGATCGACGAGAACCTGTGCCGGGCAGAGCTGACCCCGATGCAGGTATCCTGGCAGACCAGCCGCCGCAAAGAGATTTACGAGGCCCTGCATCCTGAGACGAGGCACGTCACCGAACGAGGTGGTCCGGGGAGAGGTAAAACAACGGACAATTTGTCCGCTGTTTCTTTCACCGCCCAGACCGCCAAGGCTACGGGCCGTGACGAGCGAACTATCCGCCGCGATGCCGCGCGCGGAGAGGCCCTGAAGGCCGATGCAGACCGCATCACCGGCACGTCGCTGGATAAAGGCGTTGAGCTGGACGCGCTCGCCAAATTGAGCCCCGAGGAGCGCAAGCCGATCATCGACCGGGCAGCAGCAGGCGAGAAGGTGACGGCGCGGCAGCCATCAGCCCCTGCGCAAAACTGCGCAGGCCCAACCCCGGCGGACGGGCATGGCATCATTGACCTGATCGATGAGTGCGAACCCCCAGCGGAAGCCGTGGCGCGCAAGGTTCAAAGGTTCCAGGCGCTGCAGGAAGCCATCACCCTAATCGTTGAGCGGTTCGATGGGGACACGGAGAAGCTGGCAGAATTGATTGCCGAAGGCTTGGCGGAACATCGCACTATTGCCTTCATGATCCGAGATACGGCGGCACTTTGGAAAGCGGGGCAACGCCCCGTCTACAACGCGCCGAACCCAGCAGGCTTCGACACTCCTGCAGCGTCGGCACCGCTTGCGGTCGTTTCTGATCCGGCAGTTTCGGACAACTTGTCCGAAACCATCCGCCCCGCTGACAAGCTGACCCACCTCATCGCTGCCAAGCACGCCCCCAAGACCTACCCCGGCGCAGGGGAGGGCTGGAAGCAGCGGCACGGCCGGCGGCATTAATGCTCTGAGTGCCGACACCATGACAGCCGGCGCAAGTTGCGCCGACAGTCAGAACAAACCCCGAAACATGCAACATCAAGGGGAACGGCAGAACGTTCCCAGAAAAGGATCTGCCATTGAGTAAGACTGGAGAGTTTTTCGCTATCGATCGTCGCGTGTGGGCATTCGTCTGCGACCTCGGCATGAACGCCGCTGCCTCATACCTGGTCATGGCGCGCGGCACAGGGAGGGACAACCGAACGACGAGCTGGTCGGTCAACGCTATTGAAAATTACACCGGAATCGGCAGGCCTCGGGCAAAGAAGGCAATCCAGGCCCTTGTCGATCACGGTGTGATAGCAATCACGCAAGGCGGCGCGAAGCCGCGATATTACCTGAAGCCAGCGATCGAAATTCCGGGTTGCGAAGGCGCTCCCCCACGCACCGGCTATATGGCCTCGTTACATGCAATCTTGCCAACGGGGGCCAGCGCCGCACCCATCCGATTGATGACGAGCACAGAGAAAAAATGGGGCGATACATCGGCATGTGCACTAGGACGACTCTTAGTGCGCGACGGCCTCGCACGGGAGGTTGGGGACCGCTATTTTGTCGGCATCCCCTACGATGCCGATGAGGCAGCGGCGGCTGATTGGATCTGGATTCCCAATGTGGTCGTTGATGGGGCCGCAGATGAGACCCCACCACTCGAGCGCCTCCGCCAGATTGGCAACACCTTAGCGCTTCGCATCTTTTGCGATCTGTACCACTCCCACGATCTACCATCGGATGGCGGCCTACCATGGCGGCGTGGTGAAATGATCCAGAAGCATTACGACCGGATCGAGGTCGGGCGGCGCGGGCCATACATTGTGTGGGGGTTCCGGCCCCACGTCACCAAGTCTTGGAACGACAGCCCTTTGTTTACAACACGTCTGCGGGGCCACGAGCGACCATCGGCAGATGGCGGCAAAATCTTCTGGGACGCGTGGAGTATCCTAGAAGCGGATGGCCTAGTTCACTTTGTCACTCATCTGGTGGAAAGCGAAGGCGGAGAAATATTCCACCCGCTCCCAATTGAGAACGGCGAACCTGCCGAGCAGGCTATTCGAGATGCCGCATTTTTTGCGTCTTGGGCCATGGTGAGCCTAGACCAGTGGACACGCGCTACGACAAAAGAGCAGATCCAGATGGCAGTGCCAGTGCTCGCCAAATATAAGGATGTTCAGCTGGTTGGCATTGCCCGCCTACGCTATCGCCCCAATACGACGGCAACCACCATTTGGTATGGCAAGGCCGACAAGTGGCTTGAAAAGGCTGCCGAATTGGAGGCCTTGGCCGCCGAAGCACGTCCCGCCCAACATGCAACATCAAGGTAAATCAAGGGAGATAAAAGGATGTCAAAGAGGATCAAGATCTAATTCCTCGTAAAGCATCTATTCCGCTTCGCTTCGCTCAGCGGCGTACGATCGACGACCGGTCAGGGAATGATCAGAGACCGATCCTGACCCTATGAGATGAGCACCCATGCCATATGCAACTGGCGCCCTCTCCATGAGAGGGAGCAGCCCCTCATGAACTGTTGCAAGAGGCATTCGAGGGGAGCCCGATAGCAACGTTCATCACCTAAGCATGTAACCGTAGCGTCATATACGGCCTGATTCGTGTAAAAATCAGCTCTATATAATGCGATGTACGTGCATATCAATACTATATATGGTATAGTCTATCACATAGCGGGCCGATCGCTGATGGACGGGGCCGCGCCATAGCCGATAGGTGACATATGGCCGAGAAGCGAATTCGGAAAAAGCCATGGAAAGACCTTGGCATGACTTATTTTGACTGGTGTCTCATGAGGGAGCGCGAGCGGAAGGCGAAGAACCCGACGCTGCGTGAGCGCTTGGGTCCGGCTCTTTATGCTCCGATCGAGCAAGAGCCAATCCCGATGCCGCAGGAAGACATCAAGGCAATCCTCAACTGGTTCACGAACGGCGCGCGCACGCGGCAGGTCTGGCCGCCCGTGCAGGCGAGCGCGACTGAACGCCCGCGTCGTAACCTTGCTGTCGATCGCCTCGAGGAGACCGAGGGCGGCTGCGACATCTATTGGCTGGCAAGGGCTTGATTGTGTGGGGCAGGTTCGGTTCCTGCAAACGACACCCATGAAACCATGCAGCGATTGCCGATATCGGTTCCAGCCTCGCAGCTTCTGCTCTATCCCGCCTCAAGGTCCATGGTGTCGGCACCCGGACACGGGAAAGCTCGATCCGGTCCACGGGCGTATGTGGCGGAGCTGCGTGTCATATCGATCGGATGGCGCGAGCTGCGGGCCAGCGGGAGGGCTCTTCGAGCCGCGGGCGACAATCGCTCAACGCGTATATGGGTGGCTGAGGAAGGCCGCGTGACGGCACGTGTTCTCAACCCCGCGAGATGTAGCCGTATGGATCAGACAGCCGCCTCGGCATCCGACGTTGCCGCTTTCATGGAAGACATCCGCCGCGAGCGCGAGCAGAACCGCCAAGCTATCCGCGAGGTCGTCGCCGCTGTCAGGGGAGGGGAGGCCGACCGCGCATTGCAGGCCATCTGCCACGCAGCCGACCTCTACATTTCTCGAGAAGCCTTTCTGAGGATCGCACGGCTGCCGCCAGCGGCTCCGGAGATCCAAGACGCCTTCCTGATGCTGTTCACCTCGAACGGCGATAGCCTGCGCTCCATGGTCAACGACGACCGTGTTCTCGCACGAGCGCTGCGTGTCCTGCTGCGAAGCTATTCGGGGCCGGCTGTCCGGCTCTGGCGGGGAGAACTGGCAGCGAACGCCCGTTACCGCCGCTATGGCGCGTCATGGACCGTTAGCCGGGATGTGGCGGAGGCGTTCGCCCAATCCGAGATCCGGAGGCAATCGCGTGGCGGAACGGTCGTGCTCGAGACGCTGGCGCCGCCAGAGGCGATCCTGTGCGCCCGCGCCCTGCACCCTGACCATCTGGAATCGAACGAGCAGGAGTTCATCGTCGACCGATGGAAACTGAACAAGGTGCAAATCGTCTCTCGTTTCGAGCCGCTGGCTTCCTCCTCTTGGGGCAGGAAGTAGAGTCGCAAAATTTGCGACTCTGAAATGGTTGCGACCGAAGGCATGACCCTGACAGTCTCACCTTCATCTCATGGCGGGATCGCAACGGCCCCCTATGCTTTGCATGAAATAGGCGCCGCTGCTTTACTGCCGACCGTCGAAGCACAAAGAACGCGAGGGGCGGCAGATGAAGAACGCTAGCGGGCTGCTGGGGATCGTCGGAAGCGCTGCCGTGCTGGGGAGGATCGGGGCTTGGATCATCGGGGTTCTCTCTCCCTCTATGGGCATCCTAGCTGCTGTCAGTCTCATTTCTTTGGCTGGTAGCGCCCTGGGCATTCTTATCGTGGATTTTCTGAAGGACGGCTGATCAAAGGTATAACGACTGTCGTGATACCCTGACGTTGCAGAAGTATCCGCATTACACGGATACTTTAGCCCGCGGCACTCAGCGAAAGCACACAATCGGCTCTCCAAGCGTAACGTGCTTGACGGCGATTCGCGCTCCTGTCATGTATATACTTATAGGGATAAGAGCTCGCAGGCTTGGCTTTCGCCGCGCCGATTGATGAGCCGGTGGTCGACAGACTGCATTGGGGAGGTAGGAATGGCGGACATTGTGCGGCAGGTTGGGGCTCGACTGACGGGTCAAGTCGATTCGCTTTTGCAGAAGCGTTTCTATCCCGGGCCGATCAGCAATCTGCGGCGCAGCTATACGGCGTTCCATTCCTTCGACAAGGCGCACACTATCGCGCTGTTCGAGGCCGGCCTCATCAAGCCGGACGTCGCACGCGCGATCCTATCCGGACTGCGCCGCATGGAAGCAGAGGGGATCGATGTCGTCCGCGATCGGATGGGCGGCGGCCGCCATTCCGGCGAAGCGTATCTCACGGAAAGCATCGGCGCGGAGTTTGCCGGCTGGATCAATGTCGGGCGGTCCTCCGGCGACCTGGACGCGATGTCTTGGCGCTTCAACCTGCGCCGCAGGCTTCCTTCCCTGCTTTCACACCTCAACGATCTGCGCAGCGGTCTCGTCGATGTCGCGGAGCGGCACATTCTGACGATCATGCCCTGCTACAGCATCGGCCAGCATGCACAGTGCACCTCGTTCGGCCACATGCTCATGTCGTGGGAGGCGATGTTCGCCCGCGACGCCGAGCGCGCCTGCGAGCTTTACGTAGAAGCTGGGGAAAGCCCTACCGGTTCCGGCATCATGACCGGCTCGCCGTTTCCGATCTCGCGGCAGCGGACCGCGGAGCTTCTGGGATTCGACAAGGTCCAGAGCAACACGCGCGACGCGGTGGTCAATCTCGACACACTCCTGCATGCACACAGCATCATCGCGATCTGCATTTCCAATGCGCTGAGCGTAGCTAACGACCTCTATCTCTGGACCACGACAGAGTTCAAATACCTCGAGCTTCACGACAGCTATTGTAGCACCAGCAGCATTATGCCCCAGAAGAAGAACTCCTGGGCGCTGGCCTGGATCAGGGGGCAGGCTTCGCTAGCTATCGGCCGCCTGTCCGGTGTTTTCACCTTGCTCAAGGCCGAATCCGATGGGCTCGAAGATACGCTGATGGGTCCGTGGCAGCTTTACGAGGCCATGGACGAGGTCGAGGATATGCTGGCCATGCTTCACGGTATGACCACCACTATGACGGTAAACGTCGAACGACTCGCGGCGCTGGCAGGCCATGGTTGGACCCAAGCGGCCGACATTGCCGCAATGCTCATGCTTAAGACGCATATTCCCTGGCGCGACGCACACCAGATCGTCGCCCATCTAGTACGGGAATCTGTCGATGCTGGCAAAGCGCCCGACGACATCACTCCGGCTGATATAGACAGGATTTCCGACCGACTCATCGGCCGTGCACTGTCAGTGACGCAAGAAGATATCCGCGGCTCCATCGATCCCCTGCAATCGCTCCACAATCGCGAGCGAATCGTCGGTTCCCCCGGACCTGAACAGGTGGCTGCTCAGATAGAAGCGGCGCGTGAACGGATCGCGCTGGACCGCAGCCGCAGCGAAGCGATCGAAAAGGCTCAGGCCTCGGGCGCCCGCCGGCTGGAAGATACGATCGACGCCATTGTGGGGGCGTGAAGCGGATGAGGCCCGGGATCAATCCGTTCTTCGCGTTCGTCGGCCGTCGCGTGATGTTCGCGATACCGACAATCTTCGCCTTAGTGACCGTCGTTTTCGTCCTAGTGCATAACGCCCCTGGGGACCCACTCAGCTTCATTACCGGCGATGCCGATATGGGCACTGAGCAGCTTGCCGAACTGCGCCGGGAATACGGCCTCGACAAGCCGCTGATCCAGCAATACGCAATCTATGTCAGCAAGATCTTCCAAGGCGATTTGGGGGCTTCCTACCGGTATCGGGAGCCCGTCCTCGAGCTCATCCTGGATCGCATCCCTGCTACCATGATACTGATGGTTCCAACGATGGTGCTGTTCATCGGCCTGGGCATTCTGCTCGGCGTTATCGCGGCCCGCTCACCCAATTCAGTTGGAGACCTCAGCTTAACCGGCCTTGCACTGTTCGGCTGGTCCGTTCCGGTCTTCTGGCTCGGCCAGTTGCTAGTGATCGTGTTTGCGCTCAAGCTCGGTTGGCTGCCAACGCAGGGTATGCTTAATCTTAGAGCTCCCGCAGAAGGTTTTGGCCGGATTTTCGACATCGGCATGCACCTTATCTTGCCGGGGTTGGCGCTGGGCATGCGTTTCATCGCGCTCGCCACCCGCATGACACGCGCCAGCATGATGCAGGTGATGCGGCTCGACTACATGACCACTGCCCGCGCGAAGGGAGTGAGGGAGCCGGTTGTGCTCTACAGACATGCGTTGCCGAACGCACTCCTGCCGGTCATTACCATCATTGGCATGAACATCGGCACAATGCTGACCGGATCAGTGCTCGTTGAGGTGGTGTTCGCGTGGCCGGGTATGGGGCGCCTTCTCTACGACGGAGTGCTCGCCCGCGACTACCCGCTTATTATTGGCATCATTCTGGTGACGTCGATCGTGGTCATCCTCATCAATCTGATCACGGATATCCTGTACGCCATCGTCGATCCGCGCATCCGCTACACTTGAGAAAGCCGGATCATGATTGCTCAAAACTGGTACCGCCTGTTTCGCAGCCGCTCCGGAACGGTTGGCTTTACCCTTGTCCTCCTGGCGACCCTGATTGGCATCCTCGGGCCGATGCTGACAGGCTCTCCGACCCACATCGGTGCCGAGGCTTTTTGCCCGCCTAGCGCTGCCTGCCTCCTTGGTACCGATGATCTCGGCCGCGACATGTTCGTGCGTATGGCGCACGGTGCGCGTGTCTCTCTGCTCGTAGGCTTTGCGGCTGCCGCCTTCGCCTCCGTCATCGGCATCATCGTCGGTGCTATATCCGGCTTCGTAGGCGGCAGGATCGACGAACTCTTTATGCGCGTCGCCGAGGCATTCCAAGTCGTGCCGCAGTTTTTCCTCGCCATCCTGATCGTGGCGCTCTTCGGTCCCTCGCTCACTAAAATCGTATTAGTCATCGGTATCCTGAGTTGGTCCGATACGGCGCGCATCGTGAGAGCCGAATTCCTCAAGCTGCGCGGGCAAGACTTCGTCGTCGCAGCCCGGTTGGCGGGGGCCTCCCGGGGAGCCCTGATTTTTTCGGAAATCCTGCCGAACGCGCTGCCGCCGGTGATCGTCACGGCCTCGTTGCAGATTGCCAGTGCAATCCTAACCGAAGCCAGCCTCAGCTTCCTCGGCCTCGGTGACCCCGATCAGGTAAGCTGGGGGCAGCTCCTGTTCGCCGCGCAGCCTTTCCTGAACCAAGCGTGGTGGATGGCCGTCTTTCCGGGCCTTGCCATCTTGGTGACGACACTCGGCTTCAATCTATTGGGCGACGGGCTCAACGACGTGCTCGATCCGCGTCAGAAAGGCAGCGCAAGATGAGCCTGCTCCAGGTACAAGGACTGGCGGTCGACTTCCCGCTAGGCGACGGCAAGAAAACCCGCGCCGTCGAAGGTGTCGACTTGAGGGTCGAGGCAGGTGAAATCATCTGCATCGTTGGTGAATCCGGCTGCGGCAAATCGGTAACGGTCCGGTCACTTTTCAACCTGCTGCCGCCTCCGGGGCGGCGCACGGAAGGCCGCATCGTCTTCGATGGAAAAGACCTCGACACGCTCTCGCCCGAGCAGCAGCGAGCACTGTGCGGAACGTCCGTTGGTTATGTCTTCCAGGACCCGATGACCTATCTGAATCCGCTGCTTACGGTGGGTGCGCAGATATGCGAGGCCTTCAATGGCCACGTCAGGTTCGAGCGTGACCCGGCTGTGAAAGAACGGATCACGACTTTGTTGGGTGATCTCGGCATCGGCGATCCGCTGCGCGTGATCCGCTCCTACCCGCACCAGCTTTCCGGCGGCATGCGCCAGCGCATCCTGATCGCCATGGCGATTGCGCGACGGCCGAAGCTCCTGATCCTCGACGAACCGACGACCGCGCTCGACGTGACCATCCAGGCACAAATCGTCGATCTCATCCGGGCTATCCAGAAGCATACGCGATGCGGCATGATCTTCGTGACGCATGACTTTGGCCTGGTGGCGGAGCTCGCCGATCGGGTCTACGTGATGTATGCGGGCCAACTCGTCGAGCAGAACACGGTCGAGGAGATATTCGCCAATCCGCAGCATCCCTATACCAAAGGGCTAATCGAATGCGTGATCCCGGTGGGGGAGGCTGGCGACCTCCGCACCATTGGCGGAGAAGTGCCCAATCTCCGCACGCCGCCCCCGGGCTGCCGCTTCGCGGTGCGGTGTCCGCGTAGGACTGCGGAGTGCGAGGCCACCGTACCGCCTCTCGAAACAACGGCCGCCGGCCAGATCCGCTGTTATCACCCGGGCGGCGATGGTGCGAGCCCTGCGGTGGAAGTAGGTGCGCTGCCGCACCGCGCGAGCCGCTTCTCCGCGATGCGCATCGGCAAGGATGGCAGCACCGCGGCCAGCATCACCATCGAAGCGGCCAAGAAGCACTTCCCAGCCCGCGGCGGCGCGTTCGGCGGCAACGCGACGGTGCATGCGCTCAACACCGTCTCGCTGGTGCTCGAGCCGGGCGAGATATTCGCTCTTGTTGGCGAAAGCGGGAGCGGTAAGTCGACGCTTGGCCGGCTCGTCGCAGGATTGGAAATGGTCAGCGACGGACGCATCGTCATCGGGAATCAGAACCCTGCTGAGCGGCTGGCGAACGGCGATAGGCCGCTCGCACAGATGGTGTTCCAGGATCCCTATTCGTCCCTCAACCCGCGTAAGACGATACGGCACGCGCTCGCGCAGCCTTTGCTGAACTACAAGATCTGCAGCCGCGATGAGGTCGAAGCGCGGTCGATCTCACTGCTAGAACTGATCGGCCTTACGCCGGCGCGGGAATTTATGGGTCGTCATCCGCACGAGTTATCGGGCGGTCAGCGACAACGCGTCGTTCTGGCGAGGGCTCTGGCCGCGGAGCCTAAGGTATTGGTGGCTGACGAGCCGGTTTCCTCGCTCGACATGTCGACTCGCGCTCAAATTCTTGGGTTGCTGCAAGAATTACGCAAAGAAATGGGCCTCACGATCTTGCTGATCACCCATGACCTTGCCGTCGTCAGCACGGTCGCCGACCGCATGGGCGTTATGTATCTTGGCCGACTGTTCGAGGTCGCCCCCGCCAGGCTCGGCGTGGCCGCGCCGTTGCAGCCCTACACGCAGATGCTGGTCTCATCGGTTCCATTGCCGGACCCGCAGAAGGCGCGCACACGCGAGCGCATACTGATGAACGGCGAGCCTCCCTCCCCCCTGAAGCTACCATCAGGATGCTATCTGCACGCGCGTT
The DNA here is from genome assembly GCA_930633525.1 of Hyphomicrobiales bacterium. NCBI lineage: Bacteria > Pseudomonadati > Pseudomonadota > Alphaproteobacteria > Hyphomicrobiales > Hyphomicrobiales bacterium. The sequence goes on along the minus strand of CAKNFP010000006.1, from coordinate 31,774 downwards.
GTCCAAAGGCACTCCCAACCTGCCGTGTTCAAATGCCGGAATGGCGCGAACAGCAGCCCGGCCACCATGTGGCCTGCCATCTTTACTGACCCATGATCGAAACGATTTCGTCGCGTCTTGCAGACTTCGCATGTTCGGCTGCCGTTAACCCTTTGCCGATCGATGTCGCCGATCGGGCGCGACTGTGCGTCGGCGATCACCTCCACGCTGCTCTGTATGGGACGCACAGCGAGACCGCTCTGGTGCTGAAGCGCTACCGGGGCGCGACGAACGAAGAGGCTCTCGCGCTTCAACTCGGGACATTGTCTACCGTCTACGAGATCGATGACGTTCATCGCGACACCTCCATGCACCCGGGCTCCGTGGTCGTCGCCGCTGCCCTCGCGGCCGCGTCGGGCGTCTCTGCGAGCGACGGGCGATTGCTTGCGGCGGTGGCGGTGGGCTACGAGGTCGCGATCCGCCTGAGCATCGCCGCCGGCGAGCGGCACTATCACTATCATCAATCTACGGCCACCTGCGGGACGGTAGCCTCGGCTGTCGCAGCGAGCATCGCGTATGGTCTCGACGCTGCGCAGACTGCAAGCGCCATCGGCCTCGCCGCGACCATGGCCGGCGGGCTGTGGGAGGACATCAACAACACGGCCATCATGGTCAAGCACCTGCATTCCGGTTTCGCCGCCGAGCGCGGTGTTCGGGCGGCGAAGCTGGCCGCGCTCGGCGTGAAGGGGGCGAGCAAGGCAATCGAAGGCCCCAAGGGTTTCCTCGCCGCGCTCGCCCGGCAGGACGCCGCTTATCCGCACGAGAAGCTGTTCGACGACGCGGCGATGCAGACCACCCTCACCGATGGTCTTGGCGAGCGCTGGGCGATCCTGCGCAACATCTACAAGCGCTATCCTTTCTGCCTCGGCTGCTTCGAGCCGCTGGAGGGCATGCAGCATGTCCTCGCCACGTCGGGACGGTCCACTAGCGACATCGCCTCGGTGCGCGTCGAGATCTATCCGCCGACGGCCCACCTCGTGGGCATCCGCGATCCGGCCGACCAGTTGCAGGCAAAATTCAGTGTCGTCTTCGCTATCGCCCTGCTTCTCGCCGGCCGTGATCCGGAGAACGTCCTGCTGCCGATCGAGTGGCTGAGGGATCCGGAGGTCGTCGGCTGGTATCCGAGGATCGAATGCATCTCGAACCCTTCGCTGCGGCCACGCATGGCCCATGTCCATGTTTCATGGAGCGACGGCGCCACAGCGCTGAGCAACGAACCCCTACGCAGCCTGGAAGGGGATGAAGTGATGGAGCGGCTCTCGGTGCTCTGCCGCGATCACCTCGGGGCGGATGCCGGCAGACTCGAGGCGCGTCTCGCCGCGCTCGGGGAGCGGGCGGACAGCGCCGATCTGATCGAGATGATCCGAGGGGCAGTTCACGTCTGAGCATCGGTTCGGCGCCACAGAGTGGAACACCGATTGAGAGTGCGCGCAAAAAAGCGGCGACAAGAAACTGTCGCCGCCTTCCTAGTCGGCAAGAGCAGTCCTACTGCTTCTTGCCGTCGTCGGTCCAAACGTCCCAGAAGGTGTAGTAGGAATAGGCGCTCCAGTCGTGCAGGCCGTGGAACTTCTTGTTCCAAACGCCAACAATGCCCACTTCCTCCAGCCAGATCGCCGGAAGCTCGTCTACTAGGATCTTCTGCGCCTCGTGGTAGGCTTTGGCTCGATCCTCAGCCTTGAACGCACTCTGGCCCTCGGCGAACAACTTGTCGACGGTTTCGTTCCGGTAACCGGAAGCATTGGTGAAGTTCACCGGCCGGATGTTGGAGGAGACATAGAGCCGCGAGACGTCGATCGCCGGGTCCGCTCCAGTCGAGAAAATGTGGATCTGCGTGTCGAAGTCGCGCTTGGCGTAGACACGATCGAGCATGACGTTGCGCTCGAGAAGCTCCAGTTCGAGATTGATTCCAACCTGCGCGAACTGCTCCTTGAGGATTTCCGCCGCCTTGCGGTGGAACTCGACGCCCCCATCGGCGATGAGTCGCAGCTTGAAGCGCGTGCCGTCGGCTTTAACGGGATAACCGGCCTCGTCGAGCAGCGCCGCAGCCTTCTTCGGGTCGTGCGCGTAGAGTTCGACATTCGTGTTGTACGCCCAGCTCGTGGATGCGATAGGTCCGGTCGCAGGCTTGCCGATAGAATAATCCGCGCGCTCGGCGATGAACTTCTTGTCCATGGCGTAGGCCAGAGCCTTGCGCACGCGCACGTCCTTCAGGATCGGGCTTTCGACGTTGATCGACAGCATGCCGATCGAGGCGAGAGACTCGAACCCTTCAATAGTGGTGACTAGGTTAGCGTTCTTCTTCAGGCGCGGCACCGCCGAGGAAGGAACGGACTGGTAGGACAGATAGTCGATGTCACCGGACTCCAGCGCCAGCACGCGGCTCGCGGCGTCGGGGATCGTCTGGAAGACCAGCCGATCAAGATACGGCTTGCCCTGCAGGTAGAAGTCCGGATTGCGCTCGAGCGCGACGTGCGAACCCTTTTCCCACTTGACGAACTTGAACGGACCAGTACCGACGGGCTTCGCATTATACGGATTGTTCTTGATGTCCGTACCGGCGTAGAGGTGCTTAGGGAGGATGAAGAAATCGTACCCGAGAGCGTTCATCAGCGGGCCGAAGGAATTCTTCAGCTTGATGACGACCGTCTTAGCGTCCGGCGTTTCGACGGCGTCGATCACCGCCTTATAGGTCGCGCCGCGGCTGTGGAATGGCAGGATGACCTCGTCGATCGTGAACTTGACGTCCTCGGAGGTGAATGGCTTGCCGTCGTGCCACTTCACGCCCTCGCGCAGGTGGAAAGTATAGGTGAGACCGTCCTCGGAAATCTCCCAGCTTTCAGCCAGATCCGGCACCGGGGCGAACTTCTTGTCAAGCCGGATCAGCATGCTGAACACGTTGCTCGAGATGGTCTTCTCGACGAGGTTGGCGCTGATTGAGGCGTTGAGGACGCCTGGATCAGCGCTAACGCCAACGATCATCCCTCCACCGCTACGCGGCTTGGCCTCCTGTGCATGCGCTGTGCCGAAACCAAGCGCGAGTATCACAGAGCCAAGGGCGACAATTACCCTCCTGCGCCAGACCTGTTCTAGTTTCATAGTCTCCTCCCCTTTTTTTGAGCAACATGTTGCCTGAAGCGCGGCACCGTTGACGGGGCCACTTCAAACGATACCCAATCCGGTTATTATGTCTAGATATATCTACCGTCATGAAGACGGCTCGAAGCGCGCAATCAGCGCGTGGCTGTCTCCCGCGTAAGTAAGGCGTACGAAGGTAACAGGCCCCGTGGAGTTCCAGGTGTGGCGCTCGACCACCAGACAGGCCGTGCCCCTAGAGCGCTCCAGCAGGCGCGCGATCTTGGCTGATGCGGGCATCGCCTGTATCCGATTCTCTGCCGCGCTCCACGGCACCTGTGCAATCAGCCAACCACCGGGCGCATTTACGGTGAAATCCGCATCCATTGCCTCGGGTACAATACCGGCGTTGATGCGGCGCTCCTCCACGCAGAACGGCTTTTCACCCGCACGATGCATGGCCAGCAGCTCGATGACCGGCATCGCTTCCCTCAACTCCATCAAGCGTCGGTCTTCCGCATTGGATTGCCGCGCCTTGCGGACGAGGAGAGTATAGCTATAGGCCAGACCGAGTGACTTCACCTCAGTCTCGATATCGTGGAGCTCCAGCGCGGCCGATTGCGCGCGGGGCCGGGTCACGAAACTGCCGGCCTTGCGGTGGCGTTCGATCAAGCCGCCCTTTGCAAGCTGCGTCATGACCTTATTGACGGTCATTCGCGAGCACCCGTAATGCTCTGCCAAGTGAACCTCGAACGGCAGACGGAACCCTGGGGGCCATTCCCCGGACACGATCCGGCCCTCGATCTCATTCAAGATTATCTGGTGAAGGGTCATTCCGTGGCTACCGTTCGTCACGCGCCTTCGCTTTCAAGCCGCCAATTCTCCGTAATCTATCGGAATCATTATAGTAATCGATTATTGCAAACGCGCACTTTGCGCACAGATCCGCAATGGCCTACGTATCCCCAACAGGTCTGGGAATTCTTGACATCTCGTCCATTACCCCCACTGACGCGCCCTTGAGATGCCAAAAGCCACGGCCAATCTTATGCGTCGCAACCTGCGACGCTTAAGCCGTGGCCGCCCGCGAATCATTCAGCCTTTTTTCGCATCTTTGGTCAGCTGAACGCCTTGTCACCCCACGAGTTTAGGGGTGCGATTCCACTGGCGCCGTTTCACCGAGAGCATGCAACATCAAGGGGCACGTGGGCGGAGTTTTCGGACCAGTACGCGCCCGCGCGCGAGAAGGCACGCCGTCAGGATTTCCGGACACTGTAAAAAGGCTATTTCGCCGTTTTCTACCGGGGAATAACGGGCAGTGCGGCTCGCCCTGTTAATACGCGGGGAAAAGAGGGGAGACGCCACCTCGCGCACGCGTTCGTAATGCCCACAAAAGTCACCTGCCCAACTGTAATAACAGCGAGGAAACAGTCAGGGGAGATCCCTTCCGAGCCCGGGCATGAGGAGTTTTGTCATGCCCTAAAGGCAAGGATGTCGCCGCGACGGGCGTGATGACGAGTTTCTTGCTGCCCTAAAAAGAGTTCGCGCCACCGTGGCGCAAATTGCCCTTTGAAAAACAATCAAAGGAAATCAAAGGTCGCCTGTCTTGTTCCGACTGGGTACATGGCGCTTCGGAGCATGCGAGAAAATCAGACGGGTGAGGGTGTCCGAATACCGGCCGACCCACCAAATTTCCCACTTCTGGCGCTCGCGCCGCAACCGCGCATATTGCCTGGCCAGCTCGCGTCTTTCCGTTCGCGTCCAGTGCTTCACGCGGTATTGCCACTTATGGTGCTTCCTCAGCGCCTTGTCTTTCCACCACTCGTGCGGCGGTTGAGGGCCGGTCCATTTGTCCCCGAAATTGGCCCGACGGATCTGCCGCAGGAGATCGGCTCGTTGTTGCCTCTGCAAGGGCGTTAAATTCCGCTGGCGCGAGGGCTTCGTCTTCTCCGCCCACCACTCGTCTGCCGACCACTCTTTCTGCGGTGAGAGGCCTGCCTTCGATGTCTCGGAATCGTGGGTCACGTAGCGGTCTCGTATTTACGTGAAGTGTGCTGGGGTGGCGCATGCCCGGCTACGATATCCAGCGGACGTCCCGTTCTCGAATCGAACGAGGCACTCCCCGCTTCTCCTCGAAATAGTCCCGGCGGAGCATGCGATACAGGTACGCCAGCTGTTGCCTTTGTTCGGGGGTCAGGTTCCGTTGTCGCGAGGGCTTCTTGCTCTCTGCCAGCCACCCTTCGGCCCACGCCAAGTCCTCCGGTGAGACATCGTTGCTCGAGGCGTCATCTGTCATAGAGGGATAGCCATCACGCAGAGTTGGTAACGGCCTGGAGTATACCGCGACACCGTTCAGGACGCCATCGAAAGGCCGCGAGAGACGCTCGGGCGCGATGCGATAGAAGGCCCCGCAGATGGCCAAAGGGGGCTATCAGCGGGCGGGTCGTTTTTGTGAGGCCGGATGCACTCAGATTCCCGAGATGGGCGCCAGCGGGCCGCGCTAGCCATTTTATGAGCGTTCTGAGGTTCGCCGCACGCTACGGCAAACCCGCGGCCTTATCTATTTCCGGACAATAACGCGCGCGAGATAGATCTCTCTAGGCTGAGCTCGATCCGCCGCCCATCCGTTCAATGTGCTCGGTCAGGGCATCGCGCAATGCAGTTGCCGTGACCAGATCGAGCCGGAGCCGGGAGACGATCACCCGGTCCGCATCGACGACGCCGGACATGCTGGGAGTGAACCGCGCGGCACCCAAGGTGACATTCACGACGCCGTTGAAGGATCCGATCCCAAGCAGCTCGCTCGCGAATGTCACGGGCACGTTATAGGGATCGGTAATAGGAAATTCGAGCGGGATTTCAGTGCTCATTTGGCCCCCTAGTTAGCTATTAAACAGATAACTCCTGTAGATACTTACGGCCTGTTTCAGCCGAGCTTTGGCGATCTATTTTAGACAGAGGTAGACGGACGAGGCGAGGCCCACGCAACGGCATGAGCATGCGTCATTGACATACATACGTCATTGACATATATTCCCTCTATGGATCGCCCCCTTCTCACAGTCGTCGAGACTCCGGCCTATCTGACGAAGGCAGCAAAGCTGTTGATCTCGGATGAGGAGAGGGCGGCGATTGTTTCGCTGATAGCGGCAGACCCAACCGTCGGCGACCTCATCAAGGGAACGGGCGGATTGCGTAAAGTCCGGATCGGCTTTGGTGGCAGGGGAAAGCGTGGCGGCGGTCGCGTGATCTATTTCTTCCATTCGGAGCGCTATCCCGCAGCGCTCCTGTGGGTGTTCGCGAAGAACGAGGCTTCTGATCTGACGGCCGATCAGCGCGCTATTCTGGCGCGTGAGGCAGAGGCGCTGGTGCGGGAACTCGGAGGCAGGCAATGAAGGACGAAGATTTCAACGGGATCTTGCAAGGGCTGCGCGAAGCGCGAGCCCATGCGCGAGGCGAGCACGTGGCCGGCTTGGCCGTGCATGTGCCGTCTCATCTCGACGTGGCGGCGATCCGCGCGCGATCAAAACTGTCTCAGCCCCGCTTCGCTGCCCGCATAGGCGTTCCTGTCGGCACGTTGCGCGGCTGGGAGCAGGGGAGGCGAGCGCCGGACGGGCCTGCTCGTGTCCTTCTCGCGCTTCTCGATCGAAACCCGAGGATCGTTGAGGAGACGCTGGGGGCAGCAGTCGAATAGCGTTGCGAGAACGCGCCAAAGCCGCCTCGTGTAAGGCGACTCTTGACAGAGTATGCGTAAGCTCATACCTTACAACCATGCGCAAGTCATCTAAAGGAACCGTCCCCGCGGACACCTCGCGTCGTGACCCCGACCGCGCCCCGACCCATCCCGGCGCGATCCTGCGGGAGGACGTCCTCCCCACCACCGGGAAGACCAAAGTAGAGATTGCAAGCCTGCTCGGGATCTCCCGGCAGACGCTTTATGACATCTTGTCGGAGAAGCAGGCCGTGACGCCGGCAATCGCTGTGCGCCTCGGAAAGCTCTTCGGTAACGGGCCGGATATCTGGCTCGGCCTACAACAGGCTCGCGATCTATGGGAAGCGCAGCGCACGATTGACGTGTCCGCGATCCCGACCTTGGACGCGGCCTGAGCGGGGGCCGCGCGGGACAGTGGAGCGCCGACATCAATCCCTTTTTCGGGAGGAAGAAGCCCGCCGGCCACGTTGTGAAATGTTGTACGAATGTTGTATGCGCGACTTAGCCGAGGGGGCGCACTGAAAGCGCTCTGACGCTTTAATTTCCTTTAAAAATGTTTTGGTCCCGGAGCCGTCACGAGCGCGACAGCAGCTCCTCGACGATCATCGGATTCTGATCGAGGAGAGCGAGCAGGACACGGGCAGGGCCTTCCGGCATCCGTCGCCGCTGTTCCCATCCACGGAGCGTCCCGACAGGCACACCGATGCGCTCGGCAAACTGGGCCTGTGTTAGGCGGCAACGATCCCGGATCGCATAGACATCGACCCATTGAGGCACGACAGGGGCCGACATCATGCAGCCGCTCCCCATTGCACCTTCTGGGCAGTCCGAGCAGCGTTCTCCTGCTTCGCCATGACCACGGCGGCGACGACAGCCTGAAACACCTCGGGGTGCCAGAGAAAGCCCGTTAGCGGCTCATATGGTTGCCGGGTAAGGAGATCTAGCGCGGGCACCGAGGCGGCTATCCCCTCGGGTCCGGAAATCGCATTCAGTGAATAGTCTCGGCTTATACTCATAGTGAGTATATATACGCCATTGACGTAATTTCTTCAATGCCTCCTGTACGTTGATGTGAAATTCGGTACACGTTCGGGACGTGGTCGGAGACACGCCTTCTTTCCGGTGGGATTATCGTTCAATCAACAACGGAGACCACAATATGGAATTTGATCGAGAACATATCGCTTGGGCGTGCCGGACCTTGCGTGAAATGAAGGGATGGACCCAGCAATCTCTGTCTGAAGAATCTGGGGTTTCTCAGCGAGCTATTGAAAAAATAGAGGGGGCACACGTGACCCCTCAAATGCAGACTTTGTTGAGTCTGGCGCGTGCCTTCGACGTGGATATGAAGGCATTTCGTAAGGCTCCCCAGGAGGAAATCGATCGCTTCACCGCCGAAGTCCAACAGAAACTAGAGCGAACAGTTAAGGTCCCACTTCGCAGGATACAGAGCGCAAGTGATTTTATGTCGTTAGGCCATTCGTGGGATGGCGCCATGACAGATATGGCATCTATCAATGATGCGGCACTTACTCGTTGTGCAGAACTCGTTGATGTCTTTCAACAGCTTGATGGGATCTGGCCTGATTGGGGCGAGGCGGAAAGGGCGCGCTATTCTCTTGAACTGGCAGCCACAATCCATGAGCTGGAGACGCTGGGAGTCGCCTTCCTTGTCGGCGAGTTCCGACGCCAGCACGAAAGTCGCAGCGGATCGGCAGAGTGTATCGCATTTTTGATGTTCACACCGCTTGAGCGAGCAAAGCATCTAGAGATCGGCCTCGTAGTGATCGATCCGCCCTGGCGCCCCGTAACAAGTTACATGGCGACTACTGCGCCCGCAGGATGAGATTGCGCAGGGCCGCCACACTGCCGAACAGGAGCACGCCAACCATAACGCCACCAATGAGCCCGCCGAAGGCTCTGGCTATGCGCTCAGCGTCGGATGGCACGCCGTCGCCTATGAACATAGCGACGAAATAGGCCAGCCCGAACAAGGCGCCCCATTTGGCTGCACGTATGGTGTTCCAGCGTGCCGGACGCGACAAATCCCTCATGGAATCTCCCCCGAAAATGTTAGCATCTTTTAATATTGGCCCCGCTTCAGATTACCCCAGGAAAGCGGCCGGCGGAACGTCATCAAATGTCGTCATTTTTCGTCACCGGGCGGCCCCGAGGATGTTCTCAAATGTTGTCATTTGCGTTCATGGGCTCATTGCCTTGTGATACCAATTTATGGTACTACATGAGGCATGACAGCGACCAAGAAACTGAAGCGCGCACATGCCCGGACGCTGGAGCGAATTCATGCGCGGCCAGTGAGCGGCACCATCCGCTGGTCGGACATCGAGGCGCTATTCGTGGCGTTGGGCGCTGAGGTTTCTGAGCGAGCCGGATCGCGCATTGCCGTCGTGCTGTTCGATGAGGTGCAGGTCTTCCACCGGCCGCACCCATCACCTGATACGGACAAAGGTGCGGTGGCTGCCATATCGCGATGGCTTGCGAGCCATGGAGTGAAGTGATGAAGAACGTGATCGAGATCGACGCCCACAAGGCGGTTGTGTCGTTCGACCCTGACATTCAGATGTTCCGGGGCGAGTTCCTAGACCTGACGGGCGGCGCGGATTTCTACGCCGATAACGTGAGGGATCTGGAGACGGAGGGCCGCCGCTCACTCCAGACATTCCTTGAGATATGCGCCGAGAAGGGCATAGAGCCGACACGGAAGTTCTCGGGGAAATTCGTCCTGCGCGTCCCGCCGAAGGTGCATGAGGCAGCAGCGTTGCGGGCCGCAGCCGAGGGCCAGAGCATGAATGAATGGGTTGCGAAGACGATCGAGGAAGCCGCGACCGCTTAGTCAGGGCTTTCCTCATGCGGCAGCATGGGATGGAACGACCAGCGCCGCGGGCACTGTAGCGCGCCACAGCCGACATTCCGCCCATGGGGCACCACAAAGCCGCAGTCCGGGCACTTCCGTGGCGGCTCCTCGTCCTGCCCTCTGCCTTGCGCGGGGTTCATCGCTGGCGTTTCATCGTCGTCATCGACCATCGTAAAATCCTTGGAGTTCACTCATGTCCGATGCGAAGCCGGCCCAGTATCCGATCACTGACCCTCACAACGTGCAGGTCACTTTTGCGAATGAGGTCATGGGCATCGGCGTGTTCAACGGAGTGGTGAACGTTACGCTTGGGGTGGCGAGGTTCACGCCGCAACTGGACGGAACTGTCGATCCTGACCGCGTGGTCGCGGCCAGACTTCGCCTCGATCTACCAACCGCCATCATCCTACGGGACCAGCTCAACCAGCAGATCGCGCTCTTGACGCCGCCACCTTCCGTCGCCGCGAACTAAGCAGCCTGCGCCGGGGGCGCCACTACCTCAGCACGGGGGCGAGCGTCGTAAAAGAACAGCGCGCCGACAGGTTCGCCCAGTTCTCGACGCAGGAGGCGGACCTTGGCCTCTGTCCGCTTGCTAGAGGTGATACCCAGCAGGAGCGCGCACCCGCTCAGATCCGCGAGTGTCTTGGCGTACTGGATCAGCCGCGTGATGTGGTCGCTATTGCGATGGTCTGGGTGCACGAACGTCATGCGGTCTGTCAGAAACATCTCATGCGAGTACCAGTGCGACTGGAAGGTGAGATTGATTATCGCCCCCAGCTTGCCCGGTTCGCCAATGACGCAGACGACGCCGCCCTCCTGGCGCAGGCTTGGCCGCATCATTTCCCGGACAAGATTCTCATCCAGCGCGAAGAATGCCGTCTCAGCGTGCATCAACCGGCATAGCTCCATGACGCCTTCCTCGTCCTCCGGCGTGGCGATCCGAACCGGTATCGAAGCCGGGCGAACTGGAGCCACAGGCGCGACCTTTTCGGCCTCCCGCCGAGGCACGCGCGGGAGCGGATCAGGGGCAGAATGTCCACCATCCGCGACTGGCTCGGCCGGGCCCGTTCCTTCCACCTCCTTGGGATGAAGGAACCCGGGGAAATCGGGTTTCGCGCCATAGTCCAGCAGGCGAGCCGCGTTACTTTCGGCGACCGTCGATGGCGCGTCATTTGGCCGGCGGAAGGCTTGCTTCAGGCGCCTGAAAAGGCCGGGCGTGGGGGTGTGCGTCGTTTCAGACATGAGGGATTTGATCCTTGTAGGACGACGGCAGCGCGATCAGTTCAGCAACCTCAGCGAGGAGACGCGCACGCTCTGGACCGTCAGGAAGAGTGGTCATGAGATCGGCAACGGCACTTAGAGCCATTCGCTCTTGCGCCGCGCCAGGCTGGCAGGACTGAGAAACAACCTCACGCACGACCGCCGCCAGGATGGCCTTGAGCAGGATGTCATTCAGGGTCAGGGCCTCAGCCATTGCCGGCCTCCTCCGCAGCTTCCGGGGAGATCCCCAGACGCGCCGCACCCCGGCGGACTTCCTCTCTCAGCTCATCGACGCTCATGCTCTCGAATGCGGTGAGATTCACGTCTGCCTTGCTCTTCACGTCGACGCGCTCGCGATATTTCTCCGGGCGCCGAGCCTTCAGCATGAAGATCATGAGGGTGTCGGAATATTCCCGGATCTTTCCGCATTGCTGACCCGCATGAAACACGGGTTTATCCGTACCGGTGACAGCGCGGCGGAGCGCTTCGTCCTCCATGAGATCCGTGCCCTCTTCGAGAGCCTTGTCCCATTCGTCGGCAAAGGCGTCATCCGTATCGCGCCACGTGTAAACCGTCCGCCTCGGTATCCCGGCAGCGGAAGCGGCTCCAGACACAGAGAGGCCAGACCGGAGCCCATCAAGAAAGGCATCAGCCTTTTTCTGCTGTGCTATCTGCGCGGCTTCTTTCCGTCTCAATTGACGACCTCCGGCACCGGTCGGGATAGTTCGACCTCGATCGCGGGCGCCATGTAGCTGAGATCCGTCAAGGCGGATTCCAGAATGGCCTGCTCCAGTGGGCTCCATGGCCGGGCCCTGCCAGCGAGCGCGGCAATCGTCATTTTGCGGGCGATGTCGCCAAGGGACCGGGCCGGCACTTGGACGAGCCTTGCCTCGACTTCCTGCCGCTTCTCCATAAGCGGGATGATCTCATTCGCGGGCTGGTTCTCACCACGGCGTCGGCCAACCTCGCTCGCCAGCAACACCCATGCTTCATGCAGCGGGCGCACCTCAGTAATCTGGGCAGGATCGAAGACAATCGACGATGCGGGGATATCGCCCCGCGCCGCCGCGCTATCGTCCTCAGGGGCGTTGTCGTTATCGAACGCCAGCATTTGCCTTGGTCCTTTCTTTCGATTTCTGCTCCCCGCGCTTGCTGTCGAAATATTCGAGCATTTCACGGCCGGCCTCTTCGGCCATGTCGATGACGGCGAGGCGCTTCAGCCGCTGCGTCAGGGAGATTGCTGCGTTGGGAGTGATCTTGTCCGGCACCTTGCGCAGGAGGGCGGCCGCGAGGTCCGGATTGAGCATGGCCGCCTTCACCAGGTCATCAGCCTTGCGAATGCCGGCATCCCGCAGGGCGCCCATGGTTGCCGAGAGAGCACCGCCCGCTGCCGCTGCCATGGGGCCACCTGCGATGAAGCCCACAGTGGCACCAGCCCCGCCCTCACGCATGAGATAGCGGAGCCAGCTGTATTTCTCCGCGACCATGCCCTTGATGTCCTGGGCCGTGTTCGACTGGCCTGGGAGTTTCACCGCGGTAATTGAGCGATTGGCGCGCTTCAGATCCATGGCCAGCGCGCCGAGGTTCTTCACCTCGCTTTCGGTGAACACCTTGTTGAGGGCGCCCCGGTTGTGCGTCAGGAAGGTCTGGAATGCGTCCGCCTTCATCAGGTTTCGGCCCGATGTGGCAGCCTCCGTGTTCCCGACATAACGCCCGGTGATATATTCAGCGACAGCCTTGCGGAGACCGTCTTTCGCCGCTGGGTTCTTCTCGGCTTCACGGGCAAGGCGGCCCATGGTTGCCGAGGCATTCTTCTGGCCAAAGATGCCCCCAACCATACGAACAACATCGTCCGGCTCGGTCGCACCAATGAGCTTTCCGAACACGCCCACCTGATAGTTATCGAGGGCCTTCTTGCGATCGGCTGTCGCCTTGGCGATAGCATCGCCCGCCTTGGCGGCATCTCCGAATTGCTTCTCGAGTTCGGGGAATGCGCGCAGGGCTTCAGCGTGGCTGCGCTTCCAGCTGTTGAACTTGGCCGCGTCGAGGGTGCCGTCGTCGCGAAGCGCAGCCCGTCGCAGACTGTAGGCCGCGTAATCACCGAGCATGGCCGAAGCTGCAGGGTCTCCGGCTGCCTTGCGGAAGGCCTGCACGTCCTCGAAGCCAGTCGGGCCACTATGGAAAAACTTGCTCGGGACGCCGGCGTCCGAGAGGCGGTAATTGCCGCTCATGCCCTGTGAGCGGAGAGCCTGACCTACCGCGCCCTTGCCGAAAGTCCCGACACGTTCACGGGTGGCGGCATTGGCTGCATTCAGTCGCTCGACTGCTGATCCGTCGAACGTTCCGGCCGGTGCCGCCAGTGCGCCGTCTTGGCCAGCTTCTGGAGCATACGGAAACTCCTCGCGTGGTCCTCCAATTCCTTCTTCCGGTCCGGATCGCGTTCCCGCCGGGCCATCTGCTCCAGCTTCGCCGCGTACTGGCCGTGTTGATCCGCGCTGTAGCGCATCGTCCATCTCCCATTGCGAGGGCGGAGTATAGTCTTCGCGAGCCATCGGCGCGAGACGGTCATCCGATAGTTGCCGAGTAAGGATCGCCCGTTCGAACGCCTTATCCCAGTCTGTTTCATATCCACGCGCCATCATCTCGGCAGCGTCATAGAGTTCGGGGTGATCGTCCGTGTTAAGCCTAGCCTTGGCCGCTTCTTCCCGGATGTGCTGGACAGCTCGCTCCACCTCATGTGCGAGTTCGTCCTCGTGGCCACGGGCGCCCCGTGCCGCGATCAGATCCTCGTCGCGGACAGAAAATTGCCGATCACCCAGGCGCTCGCGCTGTAGAAGCTCGAATAGCTCGTTGCGGATATCGCGGGCGCTACCGCCATCCGCATCCGGCTTGAGGTATCCGGCATCGATCAGCTTTTCCCGCCAGAAGCCGTCGATCGAGCGGCCGGACTTGCGGGCCAGCGGGCCACCACCAGGGACAAAGACCTTGTGGAAGTCCGACGCCTTCGCATCGCCGGTCAGCTCCAGGCCACCGTTACGCGCGATGAACTGCGATAGAGATAGCGGGCTTCCAGTCCGTGAGACCGTGCGCGGGCCAGTCGGAGCCGGCGTCAGTCCTGCTGGGCTTGAGGGGATGAGGTCCGTGAAGGAGATCCCGCCGCCCGCGAAAGAGCCGGGCTCAGGTACTCTCGACGGTATGTGTTGATTGCCACCAGCATCTGGAAGTCGGAACGCAGTTTCGCCTTCTGCTCTACCAACGCCAGGAATGCCTGCTGTTCCGGCAGGGGCATCCCCACCAGCTTCTCGGCCACCAGCTCGGCTAATCGCTTCGGCGTTATCGACACGCCAGCCCCCCAATTCATCTGCGAACTGCGTCGCAAATTGCTGGTCGCTTATAGCACGCTGAGCGGCGGTGTTCTGGATCCCGTCTTCGATAGACCCGCGCAACCGCGACAGGCGGGCATAGGCCGGCGTTCTCCCCTGCGATGACAGTTCCGCCCGCATGGCGCCCGAGACGGCGCTGCGGAGGTCCGCAAGCTCGCGGAAGGGCTCGACACCCCGATACCCTCCCACCAGGCCGCTCACCTCCCGCTCAAAAGGCGAGAGGCCGGTTTGCGACGCCTTCGACATATTGCCGTAGATGTCGCCGGCCGCTTTCTTCACGGGCGACATATCAATGGTCAGCGTGCCGTCAGGGTCGATCGCCTGCCACAGGCCACGCTCACGGGTACGGGCACCATCCTCTGCCTTCTGCAAGGCCGAACGCAACCCGATCCCGTAATCCTCTGGCGCACGCGTCCCACCTATCTGACTGGTGCGGTTGCGGGCGCCCTCCAATGCGCGATTAACGGCGAGCTGCGTTTCGTCGTCGAGACTCTTGAGCGAGGATCGCAGCAAGGTCGGAATGTCGGCCGCGCTGCCTTTCGGCTGCAACGTGTCCATGAGATCGAGCCGGGCCGCATTCTGGTCCGCCCGGCGCTGCATGAAATCGGCCGGGTTCTTCGTCGCGACGTCGCGCTCAAGGGCGCCGAGGCCCATGTCCCCGGTAAGCTGGAAGGTCGTCGGCTGAGATCCGGGCACGACTTCGCGGGGCAGATCCTCCAAGGCATCCCGCACAGCGTAAGGGCTGGTCGCACTATCCGAGAGTTGCTTGCCGGCGATGCGCTCGCGGCCCGCAGCCGTCATCGGCTCGATGTACCGTGCCCCGAGGTCGAACAGATCGCGAGCAACGCGCGGCGCAGCAGTGGCCAAGGCTGCCGCCGTACCACCAACGAGATTCCCGCCCAGCTCCGCATAGGGCTTATACGGCTCAGGCACGGCCTCGGCAGCCGCTCCACCCGTCGCACCACCCGCACCGCCAATGAGAGCATTCGCAGCCACAGAGGGAACGGTTTCCGCCCGTCCGAAGACAGAGCCGAGAGTTTCGAGAGCGCGGCCACCGAGCACGCCAGCCTTTGACAGCAGGCCGACCGCAGCCTCTGGCGCAACCATCATGCCGATGCCTTCGCCGCCAGCGCGTGCGATCCGCTCAGCCGCCGTGCGTGCCTGTCGATCGTCGGGATTGGCACCGATCAGCCCCATGGCCTTTTTGAATGTGCCGGAACCGCCAACAGGATCTTGGATATTCACGCCAGGGATGCGGTTGAGCAGCCATGTCGTGGCGTCGACTGGGAAGCCGGCTGCCGTCGCGAGCGCATCGTTGATGCCCACCGGCACCTGCGTTGCGATCGAGACGGCGCTATCTTTGTATTCAGGCTGAGCCGGCGGTTGTCCGACTCCACCGGGCGCCGCTTTCGGGATCAGATCGTCAAAGGAAATGCCCCCGGCAGGCGCGCTGCCGGGAGTGTTGTTGTTGCCGGGGATAAGATCGTCGAAACTGATGGCCATGGTTACAGGCCCTCCGTGTCGACGCCGTTTTCCCGCAGACGCTGGATCACAGCATCCCGAGGAGCACCGGCCTGAATGGCAGCCCGAGCGGCTTCACGGGCAGCGGCAGACGGGTCACCGTCGCTATTTTTCTTGGTGAAACCCTTCCCGCCTTTGCCGGTCGCGCCGATATCGCTCAGCGGTACGCCAATGGCGGACTCGATGACATCCGGGTCATACCCTTGTTTCAGGTATGGCTCTGCCATCCGCTTCACGGCATTTCGAGCAATCCGCTGCTGAATGCCAATGTTCGCCCTGATCATATCCGGGTGCATGCCGGGGTTGATCGCAGCTTTGTCCCATTCTCCCTTTTCCGTCGCGGTCAAGGCTGAACCGAACAGCTCGTTTCGCGTCTTGTTGGCCTGGAGCTGGTAATCTTGCCACCATGTCGCAGCGTTGGTGTTGCCGAGGCCTGTCTGTCGGGCGATCCAATTGGCCATGTTCCCGACACCCGCAGAGCCGTAGCCTGCATAGTTGTCGTTGAATTTGTCCTTTAGGCCGTCCCAATTGGTAAGGTTCTCACCGACCTGGTTGAACCGCCCGATCGTCGACTGAGGCAACATCCGAGGCGGAGCCTTGGTAACCGCGACATCAGGCCTGAACTCCGTCTTGCCGGAATTCTTGTCGAACACATAGGCGCCGTCGACGACATCGCCGTTGGCGTCCTTACCGCGACCGCCCACCATCGTATAGTCGGGCTTGCCCGACGTTTCGCGCCGATACCGCATCTCGTCCGCGTGCTGCGCAGCGCTTTGGCCAAGCTGCTGTTCAGTGAGCCCAAGCTGACGATTGCGGAAGTCCGCATCCTCCCGTTGCTTGCGGATATCCATGGCCAGTTTCATGGCTTTTTCAGTCGAGGAATTGCGACTGTTCTGAAGGCCCTGGAAGGTCTGCAAGCCAGCGAGGCCGGCAGCTCCGATGCCCGCAGCCGGGTTCTTCTTGTTCCCCAGCATGAGGCCCGTAAGGACGCCATTGGCGAGGGACATGATGGCGTCACTGGTCGTCGGGTCGAGGCCAAATAGGCCCTTCTGCGCTCCCAGATCACCCTGGCCCGACAGGCTTGCCTCGGCAGCGCCCGCCATCGGCAAGTCAGCAACCGCAGTCGGGGAACCACCCGCGCCGGCACCAACGCGCTTGGCCACATCAAGCGCATTCTGGACACGACGATCAAGATGGAGAGCGCCGGAGGAGTCGCCCCGCTTCCAGCCTTGCGGACGGAAGAAGTCCGTTGCGGCCTGCGCTGCCTGTTCCGTCGTATTGGCCGACCGGAGGCGAGCAGCGGCGGGAGCTTCCGAGGTCTGCAACTCCATATTGGCGTAGCGCAGCTGGGTATCGCGAGCGCTCGGATCGAGACCCCGGCTCTTCGCAAAATCCATCAGATCGCTGCGGCGATTATCCCGCCACTGGGCCAACCCATAAGCGGATCCACTATCGCCCACCGCCCGAGGGTTGAGCCCGCGCGAACTTTCGGCCATCAGGTTTCCAACGAAGCCAGCGGCCTGAGATGGCGAATATCCCTGCCTGACGAAGAACCCGACCGCATCAGCGGCAGGATCTCCACCAGTGGGACGAGGAGCCGAGGCGGCCTGAGGAGGCGCGGCCAACACCGGGGGAGGCGCCGGCAGATCAATCTGCTCGTCGTCGACCGATCCGCCGTCAGCAAAGCGCCGGCCCTTCTTGAACGGCTTAGCGCGGCTGATGTCCGGAACGCCCGCGAGAAGGTGCGGCCTGTTCCGAGACTTCACACTGCGGATGGCCGGCTCAATATCGAGCAACGCCTGAGCCACGCCGTTGCGCGGGACAGGCCCTCCCATCGCAAAGGGAGGAGCAGAGCCGAAAGCCCCAAGGCCTGCCATCCCCGGCATTCCGCCGAGGCCAGGAGAGCCCGGAGGAACGATGCCGCCGGCATTGAACCCGCCGAGTGCCCCGAGCAACCCGAACTTATCAGGGCCGAGCGCCATTGCGCTGCCATCCCCGCCCACGGACCCAGCCAGGCCCTTCGAAAGCAGCCCGCCAAGAATACCGTCCACCACGCCGCCCGAGGCGTAGTGACCGCGCTCGGCCGCGTTCTCTGTGGCATGGCCGTAGTCGACCATTTTCGCGCCGTTGATGTCATAGACAGCATCCGGATTCGTCTTCTCGACGTCCTGCGCGAGTAGGCCGATCTCTGTTTTTGGATCGCCCTTGAAGCGGTAGCGATACAGAGGCTGACCGTCGTAAGTCTCTCCGATGGGCTCGATATCCTCCTTCATCCGCTCATCGGAGAACGCGAGAAACGGCAGGATCGTAGCCAGGACCTCGCCCGCACCGGTCGCGAGCGACCCGAGCGTGGCGCCAAGGCCGGCCGCAGCCCCAGGCGCGGCAGCAGCAGCTGCACCCGCTCCAGCGGCGCCAGCCGCCCCGGCACCAGCACCCGCCAGCCCAGCGATGGGAGCCGCACCAGCGGCACCCATCCCGATCGAGGGAGCGGCCACCGCTGTCGGCGCAAGCGCGCCCACGCCTGCAATCTGAGCCGCAGGTGCGATACTGAGAGGAGCGGTAGCCCCCGCCGCACCCGCAGCGGCACCCGCACCCGGAGCCCCCGTCAGCCAGCCAAGCGCTTTTGAGCCGACGTTTTTAATCATCGGCATCCCGGCCTGAAGCACCTTTCCGGCCATCTCCTGCTGTTGTTTTTCCTCCTGTGCCAGCTTCGAAATGAGATCAGGCGCGGCCGGGGCCTGGAACGGTCGAGCAGAGATCTGCGAGCCTGACACGATGCTCAACGGCGTGGTTCCGAGGGGCCGCTTGTCGTCGTCGCGACGCGTGATCCCGCCGAGGGCATAACCGGGCCGGTGTCTATCTGCGATGGCGAGCGCCCGCGTCACGGAAGGGTGCATCACATGGCCACCGTCCGCGTATCCGGATATGCGCCCGCCGTCCGCGCTTCCGCGTGTCACAGAGGTTCCCGGCGTCTGGGCTCCAATGCCGGTGGCCAAATTTCCGTACCAGCCAACGGCTTCATACGGGTGCTGCTGCTGCGCGGTCCATTGCGCGACCTGGGAATCAATCCAGTCCTGGTGGTTGGCCTGCTGAATGTTGCCGCCCTGGATCTGCGCCAGATAAGCCTGCATCGCGGCATCCTGCGCTGCCGTTCCCATCGACCCATATTGGCCGGCAATCTGAGCCTGGAGCTGCGCGTTCTGAGCCGCTGCGTTCGCTAGATTGGCCTGCTGCCCAGCAATCGAGTTCTCCAGCTGGCCCTGGCCAAGGGCGAGGTTGCCCTGTCCGAGCGCCAGCTCTCCGCCGCCCAACATAGTATTGGCGAGCGAATTATTGAGAGCGCCCGTCTGATTAAGCGTCCCAGCGAACTGGTTCGACAAGCCGCCCAAGCCCGAATACATGCCAGCAACGGAGTTGGCGAGTGCGCCTGTATTATTCATCGAACCGGCAAGAGAGTTATACAGGCTACCGGCGCCAAGCATCGTGTTGCCGAACTGATTCGAGAGAGAACCAAGACCAGCATATGTATTCGCAACGCTGTTCTGGAGGTTTCCCGCGCCGAGCATCGTTCCCGCAAGAGCGTTTTGCAGGTTACCCGCATCGAACATGGAATTTCCAAATTGCCCGTAGAGGCTGCCGATATTCGACAACAGGCCGGATGCCTGACCCAAGTTCTGCGCATTGGCTAACTGGCCTTGGAGATCAACACCTTGCTGCTGGTTAAACATGTTGAGAGCTTGCGTATAGTTCTGGCTGTTCAGCTGAGCCAGGGTCTGGGCATTTACAAGGCCCTGCTGCCCCATCAATTCAGCCTGAGCCACGCCAGCGCGATCACCGCCCCATGCGCCCTTCGCAATCGCGTTGCCCATGAGCGCCGTCTGCTGCGCCGCATTCTGGCGCTGCAACGTGTTCATCGTCGCATCGACGAGGGCCTGCTGGCCGGGGTCAAGGTACTGCTGGAGCGCCTGAGCGGAGAACGCCATCGGCGTAATTTTGGTCTGGCCCAGCTGGTTCGCGTAATCAGCGGCCTGTTGGCCGTACTGACTGCCCTGTGAGATATAGCCCGCACCCTGGGCGCCGTACTGCGCACCCTGGTCTGCCATGTCGGCGGCTCGCGAACCATAGCCGA
Source organism: Hyphomicrobiales bacterium (assembly GCA_930633525.1). Lineage (NCBI taxonomy): Bacteria > Pseudomonadati > Pseudomonadota > Alphaproteobacteria > Hyphomicrobiales > Hyphomicrobiales bacterium. The sequence continues at coordinate 11,783 of CAKNFP010000006.1, read as the reverse complement.
GTGCGCCGCTGGCAATGTTCGCGGCCTGCCCGGCGTACTGGTTGCCCTGGCTCACATAATTCGCGGCCTGTGAGCCGTAGCCTGCCCCCTGATTGACGAGGTTGGCCGCTTGCTGCCCATAGCCGAGCGCCTGATTTCCGACGTTCGCAGCCGTGTTGGCGTAGCCGACCCCCTGGTTCACATACTGCGCAGCCTGGTCGCCATATCCGGTCGCCTTCCCCACGAGACCAGCGGCGGCATTCCCGTATTGGCCTGCCTGCGCACCATAGACGCCCGCATTGCCGCCATAGGTAGACGCGTTGGAGAGGTTAGTCTGGGCATACTGCAACGGCACGCCCGCATATTGCGCGGCGGTGGCCGCACCGTTGAGCTGCTGCTGGCCAGTGGCAAAATAGGGATCCGAAATGCCCTTGAGCTGCCCAAGGCCCTGGATGCCCCACTGCTGGTTGTTATTTAGCGGAGCGACGAGTTCGCCTTGATAGGGCGTGTAGCCTTGGTTGATGACGTCACGCGCCCGGCCCATGACATCGTTGTAGGCCGCCGCAACCGATGGATCGAGGAAGTTCGTAGAAACTTGCGACTTAGAACCGCTGGAGCCAAGGCACATGCTTACACCTCCAGCCTTTCGCGAGGATCGAGCGCGGTGTCGTCCTGTACGATCAACTGCCGATCGCGCGAGATTTTCTCGACCAGTGCGGCCCGGATGAATTCAGATTGTTTCATAAAGCGAGACCGCGCGGCGGCGGTCATGGACGCGATCAGGCCATCCGGAGCCCGGAAGGCGATTGTTCGCTCATAAGAAAGGTGGGTGTCACTCATGTTAATCCCCATTGTGAATTTTGCGAAAGTAACCGCCAATGGAGATACGTTGCAATGCAACGGCTATGCCCATGATTTTATGTATTTGATAATATCAGCGCATCATGCGATCCAATGAGATCTATCTATACGCAGGGAGATATTCTAATAAAAACATTTGTTCACGGATTTGTGATCATATTTACGGATTCCCGGATACCCACGAGGGAAGATCATCATTCAACCCGGCAAGAACTGCGCCAGCTCCCGATAGGCCGGGCGATCAGCGATCCAGTCAGCGAACCAGGTTTCACTGAACGGTGAGAGCCATTCGACCGCCGCATTGACCCATTGCGGATGTAGGGTCAGCGCATACAGCGCCGCCGCCTCCAGGCAATCAATGTGCTCCTCCGTCAAATGCTCGATCGCGGCTGTCAGCAGGTGGGCGATGCCGAGCGCGCAGACCTCGGGCGGCGCGTCCCAGTCCTTCGACCAGGTGAGATTGCCTTCAATGACATTGAGAAGACCTTCGGCGCGCTCGTCCCAGGAGGGATGATCAAGCGCCAGCGTGACCCAGTTTTCCAGTATCTCATCGATGCCGACGCCGCCGAGCGTGGCCTTGTAGACCGATCGCTCAGGCCGGCATAGCGCGACACGCGGAACCTTCCGGCCTCCATGCTCCAAGAGGAGGTCCAACGGCACCCCGCCTTTCCCCATCGCCCCCCTGATGGCTTTGCGGCAGCGAGCGCGCGCCTTCTTGCCGTGGATCGCCGCCATAGTCATGCAGCCATCAATGTCGTGCCAGAAGTTTTCGGGATCGTCTGGGTCCAGGAAAACCGGGATCGTCACGCCATAGGGCGTCGGATAATATGCGCAGGGCTTCACGCTGTGGGCTCCTTTTGCGTCGCGGACTTGTCCATGAGACGATTGAAAAATCTCGCGTCGCCGGGCTCGGTCTGGATATGCGGTGTCGAGAACAGGCAGTGCCGAAGGCGGTCCACATAGGCCCGGTCGCCCTCCGATAGCCACTTGGCCTTGGCGATGAGATCGAGCTCGGCAACGCGCTCCAGCCTGGTCAGGTTTCCCCATCGGGCGGCGCCGGACTTGCGCCGCTTCTCGGCTTCCTTATTCCTCTCTTGCAGCCATTTTCGCAGAACCCTGTTCTCGCGCTCGACCTCCTGAACCTTCATGTTGAGGTAGCGGTTCATGGACGCCATAGCATCGTCAAAGGCGTTCGCTTTTGCTGTCGGCGCCGCGCCGCTCAGCCGATCGGCCAGCTCGTGCCAATCAGAACCGGCAGCCTGTAGTGATCTCCCAATGGCGCGGGCTGCATTCACGACCTCCCCGTCGTGGTCGGATGAGAGAAGCCGCACGAGCTTGCCGAGGGCGCCGCTGTCAAGCGCTCCATGTGTCAAATGAAACTCCAATGATCATGCGTCCGCAGGAACGCCGCCCAGAACGCCGGGCGGCGCCGCTATGTCACGCTGCGGTGCCGTTGTGCCGCGCCAGTTCGGCCTGCAAGAAGGCGATCCCGGCCGGCGTAACCCCAACGCGGTGGGCGCTGATCAAGCGGCCATCCGGATATTCAAGAACGACTGGGGTATTGACCATATATCCTGCGTCAATCATCTGCGGGCTGGCCATGAAGTCGTAGGCGTTGCCATCCGCGTCCTCGCCCTGGCGATTGACCTTTATAACCTCCATCGCAATTTCATCCATGTTGCGTCTCCTCCTCGATCAGGCCAGCTGCTCGAGCTGTTTCGAATGCACGGGCGACCCCTTCCGCGAGGTCCGGCAGGTGCCGCACCGCAAGCGTGATGCCGGCGCGGCCGGGGCATAGTTCGCCGCTCTTCTCATCGCGATACCAGGTGCGCACATCGACCGTGGCGCGGTCGTGGAAAACATCGAGACGAACGCGGACAGTCTCCCGCGCGTTCTTCTGCCATTCGCTAACAGTGACAGGGAGATCATGCAGCATCGCGCAGGTCCCCTTGTCTCGTAACATCAAGAACATCAACGGCAGAGCGAAGCACATAGCGGCCATGGGTGCCACTGAACGGGCCGCCGTGCTTTTCGTCGATGGTCTCTATTACGATGCCCTTCTTCCGGAGCTTGAAGACATAGTCAGACCAGCGCAGGGCGGAATTTCCCAGGGTGGTCACCCCTTCTTCGCCAGCGAGAAGCAGCTCATTAAGTGTCCAGGCCACGCGGCCAATGACTTTGATGGCAGGGGCCTCACCGACGCGGACCCTCATTGCAATGACCTCACGCATTCGCCACCTCCATGAAGAGGTTGGGATTTTCCACGATTCCGCGTGCGAGAACGTTGCGCCGCGAGGGCGCGAAGTGATAGATAGACATGTGTTAAATCTCCATGCCCGGCCGACGTTTGCCCGTCGCGCCGGGTTTTCTTTTACGCAGCCAGGCGCTCACCAGTGGCGACACGCCGAGCATTCATCCAGTTGTCGATATCGGATTTTCGGTAACGGACCAGCCTGCCAACCCGCATGTACGGAGGACCATCGCCATCGCAGCGACGCTTGGCCAGATTAGCCAAAGAGGTCTTTATATACTTCGCGGCCTCCTCAGGCGTCATATAGTCTGTAGACATCGAGTGCCCTTTCGGTGAACCCGGCGAGGTCTCGCAATCGGGTATGAGCACTAGATAGGTCTAGATAAATCACGCGGACAATAGCGCGGAATCACGCCGAAAATATTCTTTCGCGCGATTAAGCGTGGCTGCGAAAGCCTCCCTTGCGGATCTGACGCGGGCACCAGAGCGGATGCGCTTCTTGTCTCGGATGAACTCTGACCGCATCAACCGATACGAGTCTCTGTCGAGAACGTGGCCACAGCTCTTTAGGTACTCACGGTCAATGTCTTCGCCGGGATGCCACGACGGGCTTTCCAACTCCCACCATTCGACCCACGCCTTGAAGTCTTCTTCTACCGATCTCGTAGGCCGAGCTACGGGAGAGGTTTCGGGTTGGGTTATCGTCGCGCCAGCGGGGCCGCGAGGATCTGGCGCAGGTTGCGCCACTTTGGCGACCGGTATGGCCCGATCACCCAGCCACCGCTGGCATAGCCGTTCCGGCACCCAGACATCCGGTAGAAGCATATCGATCAGGTGATCGTCGTCGACGCCCTGAGAGAACTCGTCGACGAAAGCGCGCGTAACACGCCTCGGACGCTGGTATAACGTCAGGCTGAGCGCGCGCACGCCGGCAGTGTCAGCGAAATCCTCGCGGCGCAGGGACGCCACGACATCTCGCTCGATTCCCAGCTGTTGCGCCCATTCACCGAGGTTGAGCCATCTGAATGGTCGGGGGCCACGCTGCCGTGCCCTTCGATATCGGCCGACGCGGATATGACCTCTGACGGCGAGTTGGAATTGCTTTTCAGCCACGTCCGGAGAAGCGCAGGCAATCGCTCCCTCCCAGTAGCCAGACGGCCCCTCGACGGGCTCGATCCGATAGCAGGGCAAGCCGGCCTCTGGATCCGGAGGAACGAGGCGACCGCGGTAGCCCTTGTACTCGATGATGGCATGGCGACCGCCTGAATCGATCGCGGCGGAGCAAATCGTTCGCATGCCGTAATATACGCCAATACCTCTAGATATGCGAGGGGAGGGCTATAGTTGTTGAAGCGTGTGGAAGCACACTCGCGCCTGATCGCGGTCGATACCATATTATGGCAAATCGGAACTTGGATCGGCGCTCGCCGGTTCCTCGTTTCGACCACGGAGGAAGAAATGTTCACGCCGAAGGTCGCCACGATCACGGTGTCAGCAGAGCACGTAAAAGAAGCCGAAGCGCGGTGCGCCCGGCAACGTGACTTCATCAGGGAATTGCGGGCCAGCGGCCAGCCTACCGCGACGGCCGAAGCGATCCTGGACAGCATGCAAAGCTGCCTTGCCCGCGTGCGCGAAGCCGTTGCAAGCCAGTCGAAAGAGCGAATCTGAACGACTCACGAACGTGTTGCATTCGGTCAAATCTCGTGCGACTTTAACTGAAAAGCTTGGGCGCGGAAAATTTTTACCGCGACTGGTAGTCGCGCCTATCGTCGGACTATCGAAGCTGGATACGGTTTTTCGCGCCGGGGGGTGCAATGACCGACATCAATCGTCGCAACGTTCTTCGAGGCATCACTTCCACCGCCCTACTAACTAGGGCTTTGCCATTAGGCGTCGCCGGAGCCTTCGCTTTTCCTACAGAAGGTAAGGCCTTGGCTATGGAAGCCCTGGCCGTTGGCTCCGCAGTCGCAGGCATGATTGCTGCCCACAACCAAAGTGATGGCGGAGTCGGCGCGATGCTCTCGGCCAACTATGAGCTGCTGAAAGTTTCGATTTCAAAGCTAAGCGACATACAGAACCGCCTCGCCGAGGTGTACAAACGACTCGACGATTTGCCCACCCAAATAGATGCGCTCCTGAAGCGTGAAACAACACGCAAGTTACAATTGGAAATGCTGGCCGTTGTAAAAGGATACCACGAGAAGCTGCTTAACAAAGATCCGAGCCAAATATTCACGGACTGGCAGCGCGACCCCTTAACCCAGGCCGATCTTCGTTTTTTGCTGTCTCGCCTTCAAAAGGCGCGCCAAGAGATTAACGTTCAGGATTCTTCGGATCCGTCAACTGCACTCGTTGCCTCTACAACAGCCTTCGTGGAAGTTAACTTAAAGAACTTACTAGGATACAGGTATCCCGAAATCGTAGGAACAGTAGATAACATCTACATGCCATGGCTTGATGCCATTCTCGATGAAAAGCGCCCGCATTCGGCGGCTGGATACACACAGAAGGCCAACCAAAGATTAGTCGCAACGATTGACGCTATACTTAAGAGCCCCCTTGGATCTCGGCTCACACTCATACCTGGCACAGAAGCATTGGTAGCGTGTACCGGTGCGCGGGACTATGTACCTCCTGGCCATTTCACTCAACGCCATCCGTGCCCCCCAACTAGGCACGAGGACGGGCAACCCAAAGAAAGATTTTTTCCCCGTATCTGGCCAGCATCATCGCGAACAACGATGCTTTGGTGCAGTGAGACAATCGACACTCCGGGAAGGAACGGTCCGAATGAGAGGATCTTCCGGAAAGTCTCGTTAATCGAGGCCGAGGTCATGGATAACGATACGCCTACCGGGGTGCTCTTTCTGTCCCTCCGCCAAGAACCCGAGCAGCGGCTCCCGGCGGGCAACGTAAACTTGCCCCCTGACACTCTCTGCCAAGTGGCTGTCGGAGACCTGCCAAAGCCACAAGATCGCCTAAACAGGATGTATTCGTTAAAAAATTGGGCCGACGGGAACGAGGCGATAAAATCGTTATCCGAAATGATCGGAGCGGTGAACCTGGAACGGAGCCGGATAGCATACGGAGCGCGAACAATGACTGCGTGCGAAGTTGCAAAGAGAAACCTCACCGACCTAACGCGATTGTACCGATGAGCAACTGCCTTGCTAAAATAACTCAATCAGTGGGCTTTTTTGCGATTGCTCTGTACTGCACCTTCCCTACTCCAGCGCGGGTCGAGACAGTTCTCCTACCGCCCGTCGATAGGACGCAGCCTCCTGAATCACCTGCATTTGTTGGTCGCGGGCGCACTATCTCTGCAGCAGCCAATCTGGCACGGCAGGCGTGCCGATGTCTGAATGAAATTCTGATCCGAAAGGTGGTGGACAAATCCTTGTTAAGTAAAGAGCCTTCAATTATTCACCTTCTTGATAGCACGGGACAAGTTGGAGTACTAGTGCACGTTAATATTCAGAAGCTTCAAGGAGAAACACCAATTTATTCCGTCGTCGGTAATGATGTTTCTATACTTGGAGCTGGGACATCTCCTTCTGCGGTCAATCTAGCTTATCGCCAGCTTGATCATCTAGAGGTGACTACGGCGCGTGGAGCTATTGTGGATCTTGATAAAAGTTATTTCCTTTGGTTTTCAAGGGCTGACCGTGCCCTAACAGCGGAAATGAGAAGCGCGCGTGGCGTGATTTCCGAGAGTGCTCGGGCCTTTGCTGACGACAAAATTCTGCAATCAATAAACAAAGCGAATGATGTTGCGGCGTTAGGAGCAGCAGCAGCTCATCTGGAAAAGGCGATGAGCGATCAGCGGCTCAGGGAAAACCTTGCCAACCTACGGCAGAAGCAAGTGGATGACGAAGCCAAGATCAAGTCCATTGAGGAGGATTTAGCGAAGGCTCTTGATAAAGCGCGTCGGGCGCAAGCGACGGCAGCGACTTTAACGATGATTTCGTCAGCGATGACCCTCGCCTCTCAAATTGGGACCGCAGTAGCCTCCCTAGGGCAAGATGCGCCGCCGGGTCTGGAGCGAGCATCCTCCCCCGCAGAATTGATGAACATGGTGAATGATATAGCGCTGTCTGCGGATTCTAGCGCGAGCAGGTTGAGGATAGAGTACAAAAGCCATCTCAACAGTAGGACGGATACACGGACTGAAATACTCTCCATCCTTAGGCAATCTAGATATCCGATCAGTGAAGTTCCCCAGATCATTCCTTGATCACAGCGTTCATCAAAGTCTGTTCGCGGGGCGCGCTCCTGCATTAGGGCAGAATACTTAAGTAACGCTCAACCCACAGCTCTCTGGTTTGCGCACGATCGAGGCGGCACAGAAAAGCCTATACCCGGCGAGGCGGTAACGGCCAGGACCTTCGCTTCACTTACAAGCCGCTCAATCCCAGCCCCCTCTTGGATATGCAGCCATTCAGGCGGTGCGACCATAGACAGGCAGGGCACTGATTAGGCAGGACACTCATATCCATCGGATGCCATCTATGGATTTTGGACCACCAGATCCTAGCCGCATGATGCATCGTTACTTCTCCACATTGCCGAAAATGATAGGTTGTGGATTGAAGCCCAACAGCTCCGCTGCTTCGCCTTCGTTTTCTGCTAAGCGTGTTTTTGTTTTTATATCCGTGGGGTTCGTGTTTTTGAACCCTATAGCCCGCTGTTCTGGGTAGGTGGTCGTCTGCGGGCTTTCAATCGCGGCAGACTGCCGCAATTGACGCTCAGCCCTCGTCCTCAGCCAAGCCCGCCATTCGGCTGACACGACGCGGACTATGTTTGTTTCGTTCTTCTGCCCCTGCCGCCGCCGCTCCTGGACCGTCACGAGGCCTTCGCGGGCTGCCATTCGAATAGCGTTCTGCACGGTCGTGCGGCCGACACCAGCGCGGGAGGCAATCTCCGCAATCGAGCGGTCGCAGTGCCCTTTGGCGCGCACCTCATCTGCTATCACTTTGATAGCGGACAGCTCACTTGTGGTGAACATGGCGGCCAGGCGCGGCGGCATTGGCCCGGAAGCCGCGAGTTGCCGGCGACGCAACCGTGACTTCTGCCGATCGGTCGGGATCTGGGCTTTGCGCGGTGGGAATATGGACGGGCGTCCAGGTGGCAGGCCGACCGGCACATAGGCCGCGCGCGTCTTGCCGCGACTGGCATGGATGCGCTCCGCCAGGTGCTGCGCGTCGTCGTCCGAAACGGCCCCGGATAGTACCGCCTGCCAGATCGATTTCGACAGGTGGTCAAGTTGCGTCAGTGTGCGCGCGCCATCAATGGCCGCACCAATTCTTTCTGCGAACATATCAGCCCTTCTCCGGGCCGCGCAGGCAAAGCCATACCGATCGGAGAAACGCCAATTCCCCCGTTGACTCCTTTTGAGAGCCATGGGACATTCGCCTTTGTCGGGAGACGAAAGTCCCTATCTGATTTCAGAGGCTCTGGAGCGCCAACTCCGGAGCCTTTGGCTTTTTAGACCCTGCTCGGCTCTATCTCTCCGCAAATCACTTCCGAATCTCTGCGAGACTCGATCAACCATTCCGCCCTCTGGCGCGAACGAAGTCAAATCGCGCAATGTGGTCGACGCCCATCCCTATGGATAAGCGATGTTCCGGAGTGACCTATGCGAATGCGACTTGAATCAGCTGCCGTTACGCGGATAGAGACGTACTTCAATGATACGAAGATCAGTTCCGCGACAGGCTTTTTCTATCAATTCGGCGATGAGGTTTCGCTTGTAACGAACTGGCACGTTCTGTCCGGGCGGAATGCGATAACTACCAGTTGTATTCACCCGCATGCCGCCATACCGAACAGGATCTCATTCAACATAAATATCTACGATAAGGAGGAGCATACTATCGATTTCAGACACGAGGAGCACTTCATCTCTTCGGCTGAGAATGATTTATGGGAGTCGCACAAGGGCTACGATTCAGACACTGGGGAGCACCGTATTGTCGACATTGCTATGATACGCATGAGCCGGATTCTCCCGGATTTTGACGATATCCGGGGGAAAATTATAAGCATTCCATCCCTTATGATACTGAACCGTGACCTCACAGAGTCCTCGCCAGCCATCCCTCGCGTAGGTTCTGACGTGTTCATCCTTGGGTATCCAAGAGGGATACCGATCCAAGGCGCGCTTCCGATTTGGAAAAGGGGTTCTGTAGCATCTGAACCGCTTTTTAATGCTTTAGACAACTCCCCCGTCATTCTAATTGACGCCATCACCCGCGAGGGGATGTCAGGGGCACCAGTGCTTTACTTTGGTGAGGAAGTGTCTGCTGTGGACGGGACGCCTGCTTGGGTGGAAGCCGGGAAGCCGTGGCTCATTGGCATATATGCAGGGCGAGAGGGCTCCACTGGCGCTGAAATAGAAATGACACTCGGGCGGGCATGGAAAAGACAACTCCTAGACGACATGTTTTTTTACTGATCGGAGTGAGCTAAGGCTCGTCTATTTGTTAAGCTGCTACAGCACCTTTACAGACAACCCTCATCTCTGTTAATCTGCGACGCAGGTTAACGGGTGATTTGGGGTTAACATGGCGGTTTTTGGCTACATCCGCGTCAGCACGACAGCCCAGGCGGAGGAGGGCCAGAGCCTCACCACCCAGGAACGGCAGGTGCGCTCTTACGCTTCCATGCACGGCCACGAGGTCGACCATATTTTCATCGAGCGCGGCATATCCGGTTCCACCTACCTCGCGGAGCGTCCCCAGGGTGCCGCGCTGCTCGAGGTGGTGAAGGCGGGCGACATGATCGTTACCCCGAAGCTGGACCGCATGTTCCGCTCGGCCGTCGACGCGCTCCGGATGATGGAGCTGCTGCGGGACCAGGAGGTCGGCGTCCATATGATCGACTTGGGCGGTGACGTGACCGGCAACGGGATCGCCAAGCTCGTCTTCACGATCCTGGCTGCCGTCGCAGAGGCAGAGCGTGACCGCATCCGCGAGCGCATCGCCGACGTGAAGCGCGACCAGAAACAGCGCGGGCGCTACCTCGGTGGATCCGTGCCCTTCGGCTATCGCATCGGAGACGATGGCGCCCTCCTCCCGGATGATGACCAACAGGCGGCATTGAGCGAGGCCCGCGCCCTGCGAGCGGGCGGCGCTTCCATGCGCGAAATCGCCCGGCACCTCGGCGCCATGGGCCACAAGATTTCACACGTCTCGGTCGGCCGCGCGCTCAACGCAGATCTATGAGCGTCAGACGCCGGCCTTATCCATCAGCTGCGCAAGGCCTTCCCAGTACGACAGTCGGCGATCCTTGCAGTAGGTAATGAACCGGTTCGCTACCGATAGCGGCGGGCGGATGGAGAGAGGGACAGTCGCCTCCTTCTGAGCCTCACGCTTAAAAAGACGCTCATTGGCCTCTCGGCTCACAAAGCCGTGGCGCTCGCCAGCGGCATCCACCTTGGAGATCGGCGCGGCGGGTGCGTTCGTCTCATCCGGCTTCACGTCGTTGATACGGTCGAATCCAAAGCGGGTGTTCACGCTGCCGCCCTCCCCTCGGTCAGAATCTCAACCAGTTCGCCGGCAAGCCGCGCCGCATTCTCTCTGGCCTGCACCAGCCCGTTGACTTCGGCCGGGTCCAGTTCGGTCAGGTCCTGGCGGTAATAGAACATTGCCCGATACGGCATGCGCTCGTGTAGATGCGTCGAGAACGATGGGATGCCAGCCCCAGCCAACTCGGATGAAATCGCCTTTTCGAGGCGGGTCGGGATCTGTGGCGATGTCCGTGTAAACAGCACGCGGAACGGGATGGACCGCTCGAACGACTGTTCTTCCTCCCGGATCAGCTGGACCGCCCTCGCCGCTTGCTCGGTGTCGACGGCGCTCGCCTGCAACGGCACGATGACCAAGTGCGCGCGCGACAAGGCGCGCGACGTGAGCCGGCTAGCAGTCCCCTCCAGGTCGACCAGAACGAACTGCCGCTTGGTTCGGTGCTCATCGAGGATCGAGACGACATTGCTCTCGGTCACGCTATCGAGCACTTCGACAGCATTCGCCGTGCCCCCCTTTTTCCATGAGGATATCGGGCGATTCGGGTCGCAATCCAGGATCGTGACGCTCGCCCCCTGCTCCGCAAGGACGGTCCCCAACACCAACGTAGCCGTGGATTTCCCGGCGCCGCCCTTGGGGTTCGCAACGACAATGACGGGCATTCGCACTCTCATCAGCTGAGGGAAGATAAAGCCGGAAGCTGCCTTAGATTGGTTGCCAAAACATTACGATGCAGCACCGTGGCAGCGCGTTGCAGAGCGTGCCTGCCATTGCTCTTGGATGCAATCACATCAATGAGCTTCCTTGAGGAAGCGCGTTAAAGCGACAAAGAGGAAGCGCCTTAATGCCGAAGGAAGCGCGTCATTCGCGGCAGGCTGCCGCAATTGAAATCCAGCCCGTCGATGGGAACCTTAGAGCTTGAGATCTACGCGCCGATAACCTGGCGATCCGGGCTTAAGGGAAAAGGAAGCCTGCTCGGGAAAGCCGGCGAAGATCAGGCCATGGTCCGTCAGCCTGTCATCTTCAATGCCGCCGAGCTCCTGGCGCGCGACACCCGCGAGGTACCGGGCCATCATTGCGAACACCCAGCATGCGCCATATCGCGGATCGAGATAGTCCGTCGCGGCCTTCAGGGCATCGGCGCCGGTTGAGAGACAATCCTGGTCCCA
>CAKNFP010000005.1 GCA_930633525.1 Hyphomicrobiales bacterium | reverse complement strand
ACAGATCGCATAGGCTTTGCCGTCGCGCGATCAGATTTGGTTCTCATTCCACTGCAAAGTTCTGTTCTGGACGCGGCCGAGGCGGCGAAGTCGGTCAAGCTGGTGCGCCAGATGTGGAAGGTGGCGAACCGCGAAATCCCGTATCGCGTATTCTTTACGCGCGTGCCGCCCGCGATCCGCGAACGGACGGCGCGCGATATAGAACGGCAGTTTTCCGGCGCTTCGGTGCCGGTGCTGCCGGCAGCTTTGATCGACCGGGCGGCCTATCGGACGCTGTTTTCTTTGGGCGGCACGCTGCACGAGCTGGAAGCTGCCGATGTGTCCGGCCTGGAAACAGCCAGGGAGAACGCGCGTGAATACGCGCAAGCTGTCATCAATGCCATCAGGGGAGGGGGCGCATGACCGGCGACGACAAAAAACGCGCCACGCTCGATTTTGGCGAGGATCTGGAAACACCGCCGGCCCCGCCCGTCGATCCGAACGCGGTCAAGGCGGCGACCCGCGCGGCAGGGTTTCGTGAGACGCCGCGCGCGCCGGCAGCGGAGCTGGCTGAGACGTCGGTGGTCAAACCGCGCCGCGCCCGGCGCAAGACCGGTCGGACAGAACAATTCGCGACACGATTGAAAGCTGAGACCCTGGAAGCGATCTACGCTTACGCGGATCAGCAGGAGATTACGTTGGCCGAGACGATCGAGCGAGCCGTCGCGGCGCTGTATCGTGGAGAGACCTGCGATCGGCCAGGAGACGAACGCGCTTCCAGAGCCGGACGCCCGATCGATCAGTGAGATCGGGCTAGCAGATTCTTTGCGTCTCATATTTCGAGAGGTAAACACCGCCGAATCCGCTCATTTGGTTGCGTCACAGCAGTATGGAGTCATATTGCCCAGCTAATTCGGGGAGCGAATCAGTTGGCAAAGGCTGCGATCGACAAGGATGGATTCAATACGGCGGCGGCGCTGCCCTATGAATTGCGTCTTCTGGACTTCGAGAACGCCATGCAGGACGTCTACGATTTCTTCGCAGACGTTAATTCAATGCTGCTCGCGAAGGGATTGCAGCGCCTCGATGACATGACCCGGCCGGCTGCGATGTCGGGCATGATTTCTGACATGATCACAGCGTCACTCGCCCGGTTTTCTCGGTCGCTTGTGCCCAATACCCATTTCAACGGGCATCCTGATCTTGTTGTGCGTGGTCGCTACGCGAACAACGCCGTTGCAGCAGGTTCAGACGGGATCGAGATCAAGAGCACCCGGAAGGAGGGGGGCGCGGTCGATACCCATGGCGCGCGCGAGCAGTGGATGTGCGTGTTTGTCTATGAGGTCGATACCGAGACGGAGCCGGCATCGGCACGGCGTCCTATGCAGTTCACCGAGGTCTATCTGGCGCAAGTGGAGGAATCTGATTTCCGCCGAAATGCGCGATCAACAGACAAAGGGACACGCACGGCAACCTTGCATGCTCAGGGTGTTGCGAAGCTGCGTTTAAATTGGATTTATAAGACAGAGAGCATCGCGCAGAAGAAGCGGCGGGAGGCGAAAGAACGCCGCGACGCCGAGAGCGCTGCCAAGAAAGCCGCCAAGCTGGCGGCGCGAGCTGGTGCGAAGCGCACGGCCAAGAAGCCTTAGCCCGGCTGGTGAGCTGCGAGAGCGGCAAGTTTCGGGATTGCCTTGTTCGCCATATCGAAGAAATGCTTGTCGAGCTCGACGCCGATACTCTCGTAGCCTACGGCATTCGCGGCGGCGAGGGTGGACCCGCCACCCATGAACGGATCAAGCACCACGCCTTTACCGAGCGGCAAGACCGCCCGCACCACTTGGCGCATGAATGCCTGCGGCTTCAATGACGGATGAGCGGCGATCTTGCGCTCTGACGAGGGCGTCGGATGCGACCGGATCAGATCGCCGAAGGGCTGGGCTTTCGAGGGTCGGCGGAAACCGCCCGTGCCCCACTTCCGCAGGTTATCTTGCACCCGCCCTTCCAATGGCATCCGCAAGATAACCCATGGTTCCCACTGTGATCGGGGCATCACCGAGACTTCGTCAAATTCTGTGTGAGCATTCTTCGGCCGATCACCGCCGCGCATTGTCATAACCTGCCGAGAAATATACCCGCGCAGTTCTAACCCTGCCTCCGCCATAGCGCTCGCCACGATGTGCGCCAGCAGGGGATTCGATGCGACTACGATGTTTGCTCCCGGTACGGTCGCACGCGACATCAGGATGCCGAAACGCTTGAAGAAGTCGTGCAACTCGCGACGGTCATTATCGCTCAATACGGTGAAGCGGGGCAGGGGTGCCCGCTGGTGGCCGTCAAAGGCAGGGGGGACACGCCATATCCCGCCTTTGTTGCCGGCGCGCAGCTTCGCCGTTTCCTTTGCGGTGTATTCGACCAAGCCGTAGGGCGGGTCAGTCACGACCGCATGAATCGAATGAGCAGGCTGTTGCGCCAGCCATTTGAAGCAGTCGGCATGATAGAGCTTGGCCTTGTCGATCGACACGGCGGTAAACTCCGCAGCCGGCTTGTTGTTCTCCAATACATGCAGATGACCGTTCACGTTGAGCCGGTAGCGGCCCCAGCCCGTCCGCTCGAAGGTTTGCGGTGTATTGAGATTCAAATACGACCTTACCGAAGAGGGCGCTACATCGCCAAGGCGGGTTTTCACCGCGCTCAGGATTTCGCCTGTCGAGGCGTCAGAGCCAACAACGCTCAAGAAATCGATTATGGAATCGCGTATGGTGCCGGGAGCCAGCGACATGAATCAGTCCACCCTCTTACGGGGGCACCATCAGCGATTGACGTCTAGACGTCAACTAACAATTCATATTTCATTACATTTTCATCATCGCGCCCTTTGTTCGACGCGCCGCAGGCGTGGAGAACCCGGAGCGGAGCGAAGGGCGGGACGCCCTTCGTCCCGACAGGTTCAGGATTCCATAGGAGCGCAGGCGGCGTCAAAAGCGGCCCTTGGGCCGGGATCGGAGCCACGCGCAGCGGGCATCATCACCAGATGGGGCCCGCGAGCATGGCGAGAACCCACCTTTTGACACCGCCGAGCACTATGGTTTCGGGCCCTTGTGCCTATGCCGGGTCGAACAGCCCTTTGAACTCGGGATCGGCATAATAGGCGAGCTTGCCGGCGACGATCGGGCGTTGCCCGGCGAGGAACAGCAGTTCGGCGTTTTGCGGCAGGTTGCGGACCTCATCGGGTGTGAGCAGCGGCCGGCCGGAATGATGCTCGCCGTAGGAGATCCCTGACTTTTCGGAATCGAGCGCCTGGCCCATCGTCTTGAACACGGCGGTTTCCTGGCCGAGCAGATCGGAGACGAGGCGGGCGCTGTCGTGATCGTTGACGCCGAAGACCTGCAGGGCGCCGGCGTTGGACAGGAAGGTGCCGGCGCGGGTGCCGTATGTGGCGCGGAGCTGGTGAACGTCCTGCAGGATCGGCCAGAGCTGGACGCCGTAGCCGGCCATGAGGCCCATAGCGCGCTCGACGGGCGCGAGATGGCCGAGGGCGGCGAACTCATCGAGCAGGTAGAGGACCGGGGCAGGGGACGCGCTGGCGGCCGTCTTTGCGGGATAGCGGGCCATGTCGGTGAGGCTTTGGGTGACGAGCAGGCGCAGCCATCGGGAATAGGTGGCGAGGCGATCGGGCGGCAGGACGAGGAAGACGGTGGCGGTCCTGGCCTTGAGAGCGGCAAAGCGGAAATCCGAGCGGCCGAGCACGGCGGTCATGCGGGGCGAGTCGAGGAAATGGGTATGGCGCTGCGCGGCCGACAGCACGCCGGCCGCCTCGCGATCGGACTTGCCGAGGTGGCGGTTGGCGGCGCGGGCGACCAGGCCGCCGGCGGCGGATGACGCCTGCATGTTCTTGAGCAGGGCGGTGAAGGTTTCCGGCGACAGGGTGAGGTTTTCGCGGAGGGTGGCGAGGGTGCGCCGGTCGCGCGGTTCGTTGGCGACGATATGGAGGATGATGCCGCCGATCAGCGCCTTGGCTTCTTCGTTCCAATGCGCCTCGCCGGCCGCGCCCGGATCGTCATAGACCAGGGCGTCGGCCAGGGTAGAGGCATCTTCGGCGACATCGAGGCCGTCAGGGTCGAGCGCATCGAGGGGATTGAAGGCGGCCGAGCGCTGGCCGGTGACGCCGAAGGGGTCGAGGATATGGACCGGGCCGAATGATTGGCGGGCGCGGCCGGCGATCCTGGCATTCTCGCCCTTGGGGTCGATGCAGATCACGGAGCGGTTTGCGGTCAGCAGATTCGGGATGATGGTTCCCACGCCCTTGCCGGTGCGTGTCGGTGCCATCGTCAGCAGATGGGCCGGGCCGTCATAGCGCAGCAGCTTTTTGGATTTCGGATGGCGGCCGATCAGCAGGCCGGAACCGGCGCGGGTGAGGGGAGCCACTTCCTTGTCGGTGGCGAAGCGGGCCGAGCCGTGGGTGTCGGCGTCCACGTCCCCGAAATGGTCGATCATCGGCCGGGAGAGGAAGCGGAACAGGAACAGCAGGATGAAAGCGGCGTAGGCGAGGTTGACGACATTCCAGAGCGCCCCGCCGCGCTCGACGCCGGCCCATTGCACGAGCCCCATGAGTCCGAAGCCGACGACGAACACGACGAAGACGAAGAACAGGCCGTAATGATAGAAATAGGCGATGGCGCGAAACGGGCCGCTGATAATGCTGGTGAAGGCCCATAGCGGATCGCCGGCGGCAACGCGCAGCATGTTCCTGAAGGCGGCCCAGGCGAGGCGGAAATCGGTCACGAGGCCGGTCCCCGATCCGATGGGGTCGCCAGCAGATCGGCAAACAGTTCCTTGTCCATGTCGCGGGTGAGAAAGCCGGGCAGCTCGCGGCGCAGCCAATCGGGGAGCTGCCTGGAGATTTCATCGGGGCCGTGTTCGAGGCGATGGAGGACGAGCGCGCCGAGCAGCACCTTGCGTCGTGTGTCCCTGGCGCGTTCCTGTTTCGACAGCCTGGCCTTGAGCGTGGCGCGCTGCGCATCCAGTTCGGCCAATCGCTGTTCGATCGTCTTGCGCGCCATCGCATCGTCTCCCTCTTTTCGGCCGTCTGATTTTATCAGCGCCATGTCGTTTTTCCACCCATCGCCGCCATATTCACCTTCTTCCGGTTGAAATATTGCGCTGACAGACGCACAATCGCGACCTCAATTGTTTCGCACAGAGCTTGCCGCAGCGCCACACCGGAGGCATGAAAGAGCGGAGCGATTGAATTACGAAGGGCGCACTTACGAGTTGCTTCGCAACTCAGCGCGCCGCTGACGCAGAGAGAGCGGCGGAGCCGGTCGGCAGGAGAGGGAAGCGGCGCTTGGCGATCTACCATTTCAGCATGAAGCCGGTTTCGCGGAAGGCAGGGCGCAGCGCGGTTGCTGCGATGGCCTATCGCGCCGGCGAAAAGTTGACCAACGAGCGCGACGGGATCACGCACGACTACACGGCCAAGCAGGGCGTCGAACATGCCGAGATCGTCTTGCCCGAACCGGGTGCCGGCCCCATAGGCGTCAACGCCGATTGGGCACGGGACCGCTCGGCCTTGTGGAACGCCGCCGAGTTTGCCGAGAAGCGGAAAGACGCCCGCGTTGCCCGCGAGTTCGAGGTTGCCTTGCCGCATGAGCTGTCGGCCGAGCAGCGGCTAGAGGCCACGCGGGAAATGGCGCAGGAGCTTGCCGACCGCTACGGGGCGGCCGTGGATTTCGCCATCCATGCGCCGCACGAGGCGAGCGACGTTCGCAACCACCATGCCCACATTCTCATGACCACGCGCCAGGTGACGGAGGAAGGGCTGGGCGAGAAGACCTATCTTGAGCGCGAAAACAAATGGCTGTTGGCGCACGATCTTCCGACGACCGACATGCAGCTTCGCGACCTTCGCCAGAAATGGGAGGGGATCGCCAATGAGCGGCTGGCAATGGCCGGCCTGGATATTCGCATCGACCATCGCTCGCACATGGAGCGCGGGCTTGAGATCGCGCCGACCGAGCATATGGGGGTGCACGCCACGCAGATGGACAGGCGCGGCCTCGACGTGTCGCGGGCGCGGCTGGACAGGCAAGCGGCAGCGCGCAACGCGGACCTCATCAGGGAGAAGCCGGAGCAGGTTCTTACGATCATCACCGGCGAAAAGAGCGTGTTCGATCGGCGCGACGTGGCGCGGGCGCTGCATCGCTATATCAACGACGACCCGCAGGAGTTCCGGAACGCCTTTGCGACGGTGATGGCCTCGCCGGCGCTGGTCGAGCTTCAGCCGGAGCGCACGAACGCCGAGACAGGCGAGGTCGAGCTTGCGCGCTATTCGACCCGCGAAATGGTCGAGATCGAATCCGGCATGGTGGCGTCGGCCGAGCGGCTGCACCAGGCGCGCAATCATGGCGTCGATCGCCGGCATGTCGATCGCGCCATAGAGCGCCAGGACGCCGCCCTTCAGCGGAGCGCGGGCGATGCTTCCGCGCGGCTTTCGGACGAGCAGCGGGCGGCGATCGAGCATGTCACCGGCCGGGAACGCATCGCGGCCGTTGTCGGTTTCGCCGGCGCTGGCAAGTCCACCATGCTCGCCGCCGCGCGCGAGGCGTGGGAGGCCGAGGGCTATACGGTTCACGGTGCGGCCTTGTCGGGCAAGGCGGCCGAGGGGTTGGAGGAATCGTCCGGCATTCAGAGCCGCACGCTGGCGGGATGGGATTACGGCTGGCAGGCCGGCCGCAACCAGCTCGGCCGCGGCGACGTGTTCGTGATCGACGAGGCGGGCATGATCGGGAGCCGCCAGCTTTCCCGGTTCGTCAACGAGGCCGAAGCGCGCGGGGCGAAGATCGTGCTTGTCGGCGACCATGAACAGCTACAGGCGATCGGGGCGGGTGCTGCGTTCCGCGCCATTGCCGAGCAGATCGGCCATGCCGAGCTTTCCGAAATACGCCGGCAGCGCGTGGACTGGCAGCGGGAGGCGTCGGTTGCCTTCGCCACGCACCGGACGGCCGAGGGCCTGGCCGCCTATCGGGAGCATGGCGATATTCGATTCAGCGAGAGCGGCGAGGATGCGCGGGGCGAGATCGTGCGCGATTATCTAGCCGATCGCGATCAGCGTCCGGACGGCACCCGCGTTGCGATGGCGCATCGCCGTGCCGATGTTCGCGCCATCAACGAGGCGATCCGGAGCGAGCTACAGGAGCGGGGCAAGCTGGCACGGGCCAACGTGGCCGAGGACGGGCCAGGATCGGGCGACGTCGCCCAGGAGGCCACCCAAGAGCGGAAAGGGCCGGCCGGCGGGCTGACCTTCCAGACCAATGACGGCAAGCGTGATTTTGCGACGGGCGACCGCATCGTGTTCCTCGAAAACAATCGCGACCTTCGCGTCAAGAACGGGATGCTCGCGACGGTCGATCATGTCGAGCCAGGGCGGATCATCGCCACGCTCGACGGGCCGAAGGGCGCGGAGGGGCGCAGCGTTGCCGTGCCGATGAACGACTATCAGGCAATCGACCACGGCTATGCGACGACGATTCACAAGAACCAGGGCGCGACCGTCGATCGCAGTTTTGTGCTGGCATCGGGGACGATGGACCGGCATCTAACTTATGTCGCCATGACCCGGCATCGCGACGGCGCGCAGCTCTACGCGGCCCATGACGAGTTTGCCGACCGTCATGCCGGCCAAACGTTGGCTTCGGGCCGCTTAGTCGAGCATGGGGTCGCCCCCTATGAGCACCAGCAAGGAAATAGCCAAAGCTATTTCGTCACGCTGGAAAACGACAAGGGCCAGCGCCATACCGTTTGGGGCGTCGATCTTGAACGCGCCATGAAGGAATCCGGTGCGGAGGTCGGAGACAAGATCGGCCTTGAGCATCGCGGATCGGAGCCGGTTCGCCTTCCGGACGGGACCACGGCCGAGCGCAATTCGTGGAAGGTGCGGGACGCTGGCGAGCTGGCCTATAGCCAGCTTGAAAGCCGCCTGTCGCGGTCGGGCGTGAAGGAAACCACGCTCGATTATGCCCAGGACTTTGCCGAGCGGCGGGGCATCGCGGAGCGCATGGGCGTCCGCAGCGAGATCGAGATTCCCGACGATCGTGCCGCCGAGCTGCGTCCGGACAGGGAGCCGGCGGCCGAAAGATCGGTCCCGGCCACTTTGGGCTTAGGGGGGATAGGGGAGGGCCGGGACCAGGCTCGCGAAACCGCGAGTGCCGGCAGATTGCGTCCTGGCATCGCGAAAAACAAGGGCGAGGATCTCGCGCGGGTTTCCCGCGCCGAGGATCTCGCCCAGGATCGCGGCGATCGACAGCAGCGCCGCAGCCGGTTCGAGGGCCTGAAACTGTCACGGAGCGCGCCGGCTAATCAGCCGACCGCGCAGGACCGCGACGAACGGCCCCAGGATCGGCCAGAGAAGGCCGAGACGCGCCGGCGCGGTATGTTCGACGGGTTGCGGCTCAATGTTGGCCCGGCCGGCCGTGAGGCTTCCCAGGAGCCGGGAGAACGGCCGGAAAGGGAAGGGAGCTTGCGGCAAGCGCCGGCGCAGGACCGGCTTGCCGAACGGTTACGGCCGCAGTCGGAGTTCGAGCAGGCCGTTGATCGCTATGCCCGCGCCTATGAATCCGCCCACAGGCAGCGGCGCGAGGGCCTTCCGATCCTCGACGCGCAGCGTCAGGATTTGCGCGAGGCCGGCCTTGAGCTCGATCAGGCGCGGCCGGGCGCGCGCGATCTGATGCGGTCGGCGCTGCGCTACGATCCGGACATGCAGCGCAGCATGACCGAGCTTTCCGGCCGGCCGCGCGTCGGCCAGGTCATCGAGCGGCTGGACCACGAGCGCGCCATGCAGGCCGATCCGAATGTCAGGGCCGATCGTTTCGTTGAACGCTGGCAGGCGTTGCAGGAGCAGCGCCAGCAGCTTCGCGGCTGGCAGCACGACGAGGCGCGCGGCAAGGTGGAAGGCCAGATGAACGGCTTGACCAAGAGCCTTGAACGCGACCCCCAGGTTGAATCCATCCTGCGCAATCGCCGTCAGGAACTCGGAATCGGCCAGCATACGCGCCAGAGCGAGAGGATTTCGTGGGAGCTGCAACAGAGCCTCACGCGCGGCCGATCGCTCGGGCTTGAACGGTAGGAGACGCCATGACCGACGATGACAGGGAAGGATTCGAGCCGCAGGACGCGCCCGACGACGCCGGCGACCCGGCCGCCGCGTTCGAGGCGTTACGGCGGTCGGTCGAGAAGCTGACCCGCGACCTTGGCGGCGAAATGACCGTCATCCGGCGCGGCGTGGAAACGGCGTTCGACCAGCTTGAGAAACTACAGCAGCCGACCGACTACGGCCCCGATCTTGGCCGCATCGTCCAGCAGCTCGCCCATGTCGGTATGCGTCTTGAGGCGGTCGAGCAATCGCCGGTCCTGCGCAATGGCCCGGAACATTACGCCCGCGCGCTCGAGCGCGGCGGCGAAAGCCTGGTCAACACCGCCGCGCGGCAGCTCGAGCGCCAGGCAACTGACCTCGAGCGCTCCGCCAATAGTCTGGCCCGCCGCCTCGCCGGCGCGCGCGAACGGTATGTTCAGGATCGTTGGTTGTGGAGCGCGGGAACTGCCGGCCTGGTCGCCGGTGTGCTGTTGACGCTGTTTTTGCCGCGCGCGCTGCCATTCTCGGCTGATACCCGTACTGCCGCCCTTATCATGGGGAGCGATCGCATCAGCGCTGGCTACGCCATGATTGGCGCGGCCGACCCACTCGAAACCGGCAAGATGGAGTGGGGGCGCAGGTTCTATGATTTCAATGGCGATCCGATATCCGCCTGTTTGAAGACGGCGAAACAGACAGGGAAGGACCAGAAATGCACCATTACCGTGCCGGCGATGGCGCAGCAGTAGAGGAACCAGGCATGGCGCGATTCAAGTGCGATCGGTGCAGTTTCGACGGCCACAGACATTGGACCGGCGAGCGGAAATGCCCATCTTGCGGGGAAACCTACAAGCTCCGGGTCGCGATCGGCGTGGAGGAAATGACCGGCGCGGAGGTTGCGGAGTTCGAGGAAGCCTTGGCCAGCTAGGCGCGAAATAGGTGTTGCGGGCTTCAGGAATTTCGCGACAATGCCGGCCAGCCATTGGTCCTATGATCAATCCACTTAACGGGACACGGTCATTAAAAGTTAAAAGCTTGGATTTGCTAGTTTGGGCCAAGGAGATAGACGCTCGAACGTGCGGGAAGCTCGTAAAACCAAGCCGTCATCGAGGCGCCTTCCGATAATCTGCATCCCGATTGGGAGGCCGTCATGAGAAAATCCACAAGGAACGGAGGCGGCAGGATTTCCTGTGAAGTTGAAGGGATAAGTCAGGAACCAGCCCAGAAGGCGATTGATCGACGCGCCGTTGATCGTAGCTGGTGGCCCATTCTCAATAGGGAAGGCGGAAACTGCTGTTGTTGGGCAGATCAACACATCATACTTGTCAAAAATAGAACACAGCCTACTCCAAACGACTTCGCGCATGAGATTTGCGCGGCCAAATTCGACGGCACTCAATCGCCGGCCTTGTTCGATCAGGCCCTGAACCACTGGCTCAAGCAACGAGAATTCGCTGTCCGTGATGTTGGAATAGACAGTCGCCAACTTTGCACACCAGAGGGTGAAGAAAGCCGCCTCCAATTCACGGTCGAAGTCCACCTCCACCTCGTCGACGACGCAACCTAGCGCCGCAAACGCCTCCGTGGCCCTTGTACAGGCTAGTTTCACCTCATCGGACACCTCAAAGTACCCCAAATTCACGCTGAATGCCACGCGCAGGCCGGCAACCCCGTGGTCAAGAGACATCAGCACATCCTGGTCAGTCGGAACGGAGAACGGATCAGCGCTGTCGGCTCCAACCATCGCCTGATATAGGAGCGTGGCATCGCCCACGCTTCGCGCCAGGGGACCATTGTGGAAGAACGGAGTGTGGCTGGAGAATGGGCCAGCGACATCGGGCACTCGCCCGTAGCTTGGTTTGAAGCCGAAGATTCCGCACATGCTCGCCGGGATTCGGATCGATCCCGCACCATCGCTACCCTCTGCAAACGGAACCAATCCCGCAGCTACGGCAGCGGCTGAGCCCCCACTCGATCCACCAGGAGTGCGATCGAGACGCCACGGGTTGCGCGTCGGGCCGAAAATGAGATTATCCGTCTCGCCTTTATGCCCAAACTCCGGTGTATTTGTTTTGCCGATGACAATGGCTCCGGCTTTCTTGAGCCTCCTGACGAGCTCAGCGTCCTCAGCTGGCACGGCGTTTTCGAAAAGACGCGAGCCGCGCGTGGTCCTAACTCCCTTAGTCGGGGTCAAATCCTTGAGCGCCACCGGCAGGCCGTGGAGCGGTCCGATCGGAGAACCGCTTGTGAAGGCTTGATCGGCTTGCGCCGCCGCAGCGAGCGCCGCTTCGTGTAGGACGGTACAAAATGCATTTATCTTTGGATTGATGTCATCGATCCTTTTCAAGAAAGCCGAGGTAACTTCCAGGCATGATAGCTCGCGCTCGCGAATCAGCCCGGCTAATACCTGTGCAGGCTTCCTCGTAATCTCGTCGATGGATGTCATCTTGCTATCCGTCATGTTGAATGTGATTGACTTTCAGGAATATCGGCCGGCGCTTCTACTCTGCCATAAAGCTGCAAGGTAACATCGCGGAACTCGCGCGCTGCAGGCGCCATGTCTCCGGGCCGCTGAACTAGAAGGGTTTTGAGCCAAATCGGGCAAGCTAATTCCGCTACCGTAGCGCCCGCTGCAGAAGCGAGTTCTCCGACAAATCTCGGCAGAATTGCCGCCCCAGCTCCGGAGACGACGAGTGGAACGTAAGCTTCCCGGTACTCAATTCGAACAGCAATTGCATTCTGTACCAGATCTGGATAATTCGCCCGAAGCTCCATATACGGAGGCGATGTTTCCCACCACGGTCCTACAATCAGGCCGCGTGCCACGATATCCTCAAGTGAAATCACGCCATCGTCTGCAATAACCGTCCCGGGTGGTAGGATTCCAACATAGTCTTGGGGCTCGAGCGGGTGGGCGATCAGGCCATGCGCAAGTTCGCTATCGTCAGTGAATCCTAGCTCGCACCGACCATCCCGGACCATTTCGGCGACTTCCGGTATCCGCGCCCATGTTGGGCCTTTAATGTGTATCGTTACGGCGGGATGTTCCTTCCGGAATGCCCCAACGACCGCGCCAACCGGCCATTCGGCAAGCGGAGGAAAGGTCGCTATGTCTAACCGCCCGCCTGCCAGACCCATCACATCTGCGACGATCGCACGAATTGTGCCGAGATCCCTTAACGCCTGCCGTGCCGGTGTTAAGGCTGCGTGACCCGCTGCAGTAAGGATGGCGTGACGACCGGTACGCAAGAACAGCTTAGTACGGAGTTCTCTCTCCAACTGTCCGATGGCTTGCGAAATAGCCGACTGGGTCACGTTCAGTGCTGCCGACGCACGCCCAAATCCGCCCTGCTCTGCGACTGCAACGAAGTATTCCAGTTGTCGGCGCTCCATGGAATCATTCCAGCGACTGTTTCAGGCCATCCATCAAATTTCTGAGAAAATTGGTATTATTACCAGCCTCGAATTGTGACAGCGATACCTGAAAGCAATGCGAACGCGAGCACAAGTGTTCGAACGAGGGGGCCGTCGATCTTGTGGTGGATAGCGCTACTTAGCAGCGCACCAAGACCTAGGACAGGAAGCAGAAACAGAGCCATTTGGATCTGCTCGGCATCAATTTGGCCTGAAGCCGAAAGCACAATGAGAGATATAATCTCCCCAAGTAGAAAACATGTCGCAATCGTTGAACGTAACACAGGTGCGGATCGGTGCTGATAGGCCAGAGCCAGTGGCGGCCCGCCAATTCCTGTGGCCGTCTCGGTGACTCCTGTTATGGCACCAACGGCGATTAACGCTCGGCTGCCCGGTTTGAATGGGGGAGCAATCAAAGAGACTGATGCAGCAAAGATCGTCGATATCCCAACAAGGAGATTGAGATTGTTAAGAGGGATGGCAAGAAGCAACCACAACCCACCTCCGGTGCCTGCCACACGTCCTGCCATGATCCATGCCGCGCCCATAACATCGACGGCACGGCGCTCCCTCCAAGCTACAAACAGGTTCAATGGAATCATCAAAACGAGAACAAGAACAGGTAGTAATTTCGGGTCAATCAACCCGATAATTGGCGCCGCGATCAACGCAAATCCAAGGCCTGTTGTGCCCTGCACGAACGCAGCAACAAATATTACCAGCGCTGATAAGGCAAAAATACCAACACTCACTACATTCACCCTTATTTTCGAGTACTCTCGATAGGAAGTTGCTCTTATCATGTCTTAGTAATATTCTGGTTTACACGTGATCCGTATGGATACACCAACACCTGTCACTAGCTCGATGCGTACGCAGCGCAGAGGCACTCCGCATTTCGTGACTGGACCTATCGGCGGAAATAGTGGGGCACGCAGTCGAGATTGAGCGTGCCCCACTGATTGCTCCCGTTGAGATGTCAAGATGTCACGGCAGTACCGGCGGAATATACTGCAGCGTCTTAGAGAAGAGCCATGTCATGAAAAGGACGAGCGGCGCATTGATCAAAAACTGCAGGAACGTAAACCCAACAACATCGCGAGGTCTAAGCGAAACGAGGCCAAGCACCGGGATCATCCAGAACGGATTGATGAGATTCGGTAGCGCCTCTGCGGCGTTGTAGATTTGAACGGTCCAGCCTAAGTGTGCCTTCACGTCGATTGCCGCCTGCATGACATATGGCGCTTCAACTAGCCATTTGCCTCCCCCAGACGGAATGAAGATTCCGAGCACGGCCGAATAGACCGCGACGGCCGGATCGAATAGGTCCCGACCGACGTTGGTAAAGGCACCTGCAATTGCTGAGGCCAATGTCGCGCCATCCGGAGCGGCTGCATGGGTAAGAATGGCTGCAACACCTGCATAAAACGGAAACTGAATCAGCACACCGCTAACGGAAGGCACCGCTTCCGACACGGATTGGGTGAAGCTTCGCGGTGTCCCGTGCAACAGGAGGCCAAGCATCAGGAAGAGGAAGTTGTAAATGTTGAGGTTAGAGATGGCTTTAAGAAAACCCATCTCCGCGAACGTGAGTGCGAGAAACGCCGCTCCCAGGCAGACGATAATCAGGCTCAGGCCCCGGCTACATTCGAGCCATTCGCCAGGGCGCTCCGCTTTTTGCGTCGGCACCGGTTTAATGTTTAGATCGATACCGAGTGAGGTTGCGGTAACGGCATGTGATCCGCGCGGCGCAGAAAAGTACGCAACGGCGATAGTAACGGTGAGCAGAACTCCCGCCATCACCATTGATTGCCACAGGAAGATTGTCTGGCTGAAAGGGATCACGCCTGTGATTTGCAAAAGGGCAGGGGGTAGACTTGCGGCGTTTGCCATCAATTGTGCTGGCGCAGAACTCACGCCGAGTGCCCATACACTGCCGACGCCGAGGATCGCCGCAGCAGAAGCAGCCCTGTAATCAAGGTGTGGATGTCGCCGCGCTAGTTCCTTCACGAGCAGTGCGCCGAATATAAGGCTGAATGCCCAGTTGAGCAGAGAGCTGCCACAGCTTATCGCAGCCACAAAGGCTACAGCCGACGGCCCTGACCGAGGAATGCCTGCAAGCCACCGGATTGCTCTAGTAGCAATCGGGGAACTCGCAACAACATAGCCGCCAATCACGACCAGTGAGGCTTGGAGCGTGAATGTGATCAAGTTCCAAAAACCATCGCCAAACGCTTTGACGATCGAAGAGACTGGGGCACCGATCGCCAACGAGCCAGTGAAGCTGATAAGGACGGCTAAAAGGACGAAAACGAACGCATCGGGAAACCACTTCTCCATCTCTGCGCGGCTCTCTGCGGATTGACCGCTCACAAGTATCAGCCACATTATTGCATCATAAGTCAAATTAATTGATTTAATGAAAGGCATTACCGTAGCTAATCATAAGTGCTCCCATATCTGAGGGCAGCGCGTTGAAAGTAAGCGTTGGGGTATAAGCGGCGGTGCAAAAATCGGCCACGGTAGCGGCGGGATAGTCCCGCTTCGGGCGGCGTAAAAGCCGGCCACCTATTGTCCTTCTGCAACGAGCGCAGGAGGGTTAGGGATCTACACCGTGGAATTGTATCTGAAGGTCCGTCTGGCCTGCTCGGAAGGGATGAGCCGGCGTCAGGCGGCGAAGCATTTCAACATATCGCGCGACAGCGTAGCCAAGATGCTGTCGTATTCGACCCCTCCGGGCTACCGTCGGCGGTCACCGGTCCGGCGGCCGAAGCTCGACGCGTTCGTTTCGACCATCGATCGCTGGCTGGACGAGGACAGACAAGTGCCGCGCAAGCAACGCCATACGGCCAAGCGGGTGTTTGACCGGCTACGAGACGAATGCGGGTTCACCGGCGGCTACACGATCATCAAGGACTACATGCGTGAACGGGAACAGCGTCGCCAGGAGGTGTTCGTGCCGCTGGCGCATCCGCCAGGCCACGCGCAGGCCGACTTCGGCGAGGCGATGGTGGTGATCGGCGGCATAGAACGGAAGGCGCGCTTCTTCGTGCTCGACCTGCCACATAGCGACGCCTGCTATGTTCGTGCCTATCCGGCGGCGGTGTCGGAGGCCTGGGTCGATGGCCACATCCATGCGTTCGCCTTCTTCGGCGCGGTGCCGCAGTCGATCGTCTACGACAACGACCGCTGCCTGGTGGCGAAGATCCTGCCCGACGGCACGCGCAAGCGCGCGGTGCTGTTCAGCGGCTTCCTGTCTCATTACCTGATCCGGGACCGTTACGGCCGTCCCGGCAAGGGCAATGACAAGGGAAGCGTCGAGGGCCTCGTCGGCTATGCGCGGCGCAACTTCATGGTGCCGATCCCGCAGTTTGCGACATGGGATGAGTTCAACGTCTGGCTGGAAGAGCAATGCCGCAAGCGTCAGCATGACAGACTGCGCGGCGAGAACGAGACGATCGGGGAACGGCTGCAGCGCGATCTTGCTGCCATGCATTCATTGCCGGCTTCGCCCTTCGATGCCTGCGACCAGGCCAGCGCCAAAGTGACGGCGCAGTCGCTGGTGCGCTACAAGACCAACGACTATTCGGTGCCGGTCGCCTTCGGCCATCAGGACGTCTGGGTCCGGGGCTATGTCGACGAGGTGGTGATCGGCTGCCGCGGCGATATCATCGCTCGCCATTCCCGCAGCTGGGAGCGGGAAGACGTCGTCTTCGATCCGCTGCACTACCTGCCGCTGATCGAGCAGAAGATCAATTCACTGGATCAGGCAGCGCCCTTGCAGGGTTGGGACCTTCCCGGGGAGTTCGCCACGCTGCGCCGCCTGATGGAGGCGAGGATGAACAAGCACGGCCGGCGCGAGTATGTGCAGGTGCTGCGCCTGCTGGAAAGCTTCGAACTCGCCGATCTGCATGCGGCGGTGAAGCAGGCCCTGCATCTCGGTGCGGTCGGCTTCGACGCCGTCAAGCATCTTCTCCTGTGCCGGGTGGAGCGCCGGCCACCGAGACTGGATCTGTCCATCTACCCCTACCTGCCGAAGGCGAACGTCGAGACGACCTCGGCGAAGGCCTACATGCGTCTTCTGTCGACGAATGCGGGAGAAGCGGCATGAGCGCCGAAGCCCCCGAAATCCTGCTCTCCCATTACCTCAAGACCCTCAAGCTGCCGACCTTCCTGCGCGAGTATCAGAAGCTGGCCCGGCACTGCGCCACCGAGGGCGTGGATCATACCGGATATCTTGCTCGGCTCGCCGAAAGGGAGATGATCGAGCGGGATCGCCGCAAGGTCGAACGCCGCATCAAGGCGGCCAGATTCCCTGTCGTCAAAAGCCTCGACAGTTTCGACTTCGCCGCTATCCCGAAGCTCAACAGGATGCAGGTGCTGGAACTGGCACGCTGCGAATGGATCGAGCGGCGCGAGAACGTCATCGCGCTCGGTCCCAGCGGCACGGGCAAGACCCATGTCGCCCTCGGCCTCGGCCTGGCCGCCTGTCAGAAGGGCCTGTCCGTCGGCTTCACGACAGCAGCCGCGCTGGTCAGCGAGATGATGGAGGCACGCGACGAGCGGCGATTGTTACGCTTCCAGAAGCAGATGGCCGGCTACAAGCTCCTCGTCATCGACGAACTGGGCTTCGTGCCGCTCTCCAAGACCGGCGCGGAATTGCTGTTCGAGCTGATCTCGCAACGCTACGAGCGCGGCGCAACCCTGATCACCAGCAATCTTCCCTTTGACGAATGGACCGAAACGCTGGGATCAGAACGTCTGACGGGCGCGCTGCTCGATCGCGTCACCCACCACGTCAATATCCTCGAGATGAACGGCGAAAGCTATCGCCTCGCCCAAAGCCGTGCCCGAAAGGCCGGCTGAAACCCCTCTCAAAAATGGCCGACGCTGCAAGCGGGAAACTCTGGTCGGGCTACGCCCTCCCGACGTTCCCCGCTTGCACCGCTAAGTGGCCTACTTTTACGCCGCCCTGTGGCCTGATTTTGCTCCGCCGTTGACACAGCGCGTTGGCCGTTGGCGAGGAAGCCATAATGGCGGATGCGATGGAAGCCGTCGGGCAAGGTATGCAGGAGGAAGCGACGGATGAACTCGTCAGCATCGAGCGTCATGACCTTCGCCCTGCCGTGATGGCGATAATCCCGCCAGCGGAACGCGACACGGTCCTCGTCCATGCTGATCAGCCGGGAATTGGCGATGGCGACGCGATGGGTGTAGCGGCCGAGATAGGCCAGCACCTGCTCCGGCCCGCCGAAAGGCGGCTTGGCATAGACGACCCATTCGAGGCGACGGACTTCGGCGAGCACGCGAGCGAAAGCATCAGGCTTTGCCAGGTGGACACATTCTGTAATTGGTCAACGGGTTCTCCGTTCTGAAGTGCTCGTCGTCTGCGGGCTTCACGCTTCTGTTCGTGGTCGTCGCGATGGACGCCACACTCTGGGCTCTTCGATGGTGGGTTTGAATGCTGCAAGCTCGAAAGCGTGATCATTGGGTCACAAGGTGTCCAACGCAGTCATTCTGGCCCACACGCTCTCCGCATTCTCACGACGGGCGTGATGGGTGATCAGTTCAGCTGTTCATGGCGGCCGGCCTTTCGATGGAGAATTCGGTTTCATCGCTCCACATGCGGTGCAACACCACGGCAAGACGGCGCGCCAAGGCGACCTTGGCTTTGCGAGCTCCGCGTCGGCGTGCAATGCCGAGGGCCCAGGACTTCAGCCAGTTATCCGCCTTGCAGCGCGTCATCATGACGTTGGCGGCTTCATAGAGCATGGCGCGCACCATGGCGTCGCCGCACTTGGAGATACGTCCGACCTGCTCCTGGACCGTATCAAAGTAACTCGCCAGATCACCTTCGATGATCCAACGGCCCTTCGTTGTTGATCCATCCTGAAGCTGCACCTTCACGGTGCGGACAGCGTGATGCACGCTGCGTTCAGGCCGGAAGCCATAGGACAGGCGATGGAAGTCGCTTTCCCAGATCGGTTCCATGACCATCAGCATGGCGCGCTGGACAATGCGGTCCGTCAGGGTTGGGATACCCAGCGGTCGTAGCTTGCCATTGGCTTTCGGGATATAGATCCGCTTGACTGGCTTCGGGGCATACGTGCCCTTCAGCAAATCAATCCGTAGGTCCTCCAGGCACTCGCCCAAATTATCCTGCAGACGTCGCTTGTCCATTCCGTCAATGCCCGGTGTCCGGGCGCCGCTCGACGCCAGAACGATCCGGGCGGCCTCGGCAAGCCATTTCCGATCGGCAATGAGCCGAAGAAGACGATCGAACCGCCGGTTCGGATCGCTTTCAGCCCATGCTGCGAGCTTGTGTTGCATTTCGCTGATTATCAAAGGTCTTCACCTCGTTTGGTCAGGTAATCTGCACTCCAAGCAACTTGAACTGTTCCCCTTCGCCATGTGGCGAGTTTTCCCCACCCCGGACTACTACGGGAACTCCGCCAGCATGGTGGACATCAGGGTCAACTCCCTTGGCATTCCAACCATGCCTTCCCTCGTTCATATGCCGGACTTAAAGCGGACTGGAGAGGCTGCCGGTCGCAGTCTTTTCCCTTGCATTCCGCAAGTTGATGCTGACGCCATGGCCTGGCTGCATTCTCTCCATGGCCCAGGCGGGACATACCTTCAACTTATGTCCGCCTTCGTACGCATGAGGTTTCCTTTCTCCTCGCAATCAGCATTCTTCTACCTGTTAAGCCGTGTAGGTAGAGGCAACCTTTCAGCCCTCAGACGCGGGTGAACCGGTTCGTGTTCCTCAACCTTCCAGTCCTCAGCCTCGGAGATGGTCTTGGCGTAACGGCTTCGCCTCAATCCCCTTTTCCTGCGGGCTCCGTCAGCCTGCCAGTTGACAGCAGGTTCACCGCCGCTTGGGCTCATTCCCCTCTACAGCAAGGGGAAGGTGTTCTGATTTCCCTCCTTTCTCATTGCATTCCGAACATATGCGCCCCGGACAATCCGGGTCGAGGCGCACTGTAGGCAAGATTGACCATGCCGATTTTCATCGTGGCCCTTGCGATGCCAATGGTCCTGACAAACAGGCCCATCCTGGCCTTCTGGTGAGCGAAGACGTGTTCGATGCACGATCGGATCTTTGATCGCCGGCCATTGGCCCGCGCCATCGCCTCGCTCATCGGCCGACCATTCGGCTTCTTCTGGTGGATGTCGGAGACGAAGCCGTTCTTGTCGAGCCAGGCCTCGTTCTTCTTCGACCGATAGGCCGTGTCGGCCCACACGGTCGAGCCGGTGTTTGGCCGTTTCACCACGTTGCGGAGCTGTGCACCGTCATAGGCGGCGGCATGGGTGACGGTCGAGCCACGGATGAAGCCGTGACGCTGATCGATCGAGGCATGGCTTTTATAACCAAAGACGGGAACGGCGATGTCGCGCTTATGCTCCTTACCATCCTCATCGACCTTCGCTTTCGAGAACTTCACTGTCCATCGCGCATCGCGATCCTTCTGCCGCAGCTTCGCGGGCCTGTCCTTCCATTCGTCGGGGATCTTGCCCGCCTTGATATCCGCCTTCTCATCGTCGGTGTTTCTCTGTTTGGGTGCGGCAACCACCGTGGCGTCGACGATCTGACCGCCCATGGCCAGGTATCCAGCCCTGGCGAGGTGCTTGTCGAAACGAGCGAACAGGTTCTCTATTGCTCGGGCCTGCACGAGATGCTCCCTGAACAGCCAGATCGTCTTGGCGTCGGGAACGTGATCGCCCAGCCCAAGGCCCAGGAAGCGCATGAAGGAAAGCCGGTCCTGGATCTGGAACTCCGCCTGATCGTCCGACAGACTGTAAAGTGCTTGCAGCACCATGATTTTGAACATCAGGACCATGTCATAGGCAGGGCGGCCACCCTTGGACCCGTCCGAGCGCTTCAGCGCCTTAGCCAACGGCTTGCGGAACACCTCCCACGGCACCACGCTGTTCAGCTTCTCCAGCGGGTCGCCGGCCTCGCTCAGCCGCGCATAGCGCTCATCGATGTCCCAAAATCCCGCCTGTCCCCGCATCCACCCTCTCCGTGCAAATCAGCACGGCAATGGAATCAAATCCCGGCCCAAAACGCGAGGTTTTTCGAGCTGGAATAATTTGGGCATAGCCCTGAGGCGACGGTTCTCCCTGTTGAGCGATAGGATCGCTCTGTGATGAAACAGAGAAGGAGAACCGCCGTGAACTACTATGTCGGATTGGACGTGTCATTGGAACAGACCGCCGTGTGCGTGCTCGGTGAAGACGGCCGGGTTGTCATGGAGCGCAGTGTCGCCAGCCACCCCGATGATATCGGCGCCTGCCTCGCTGACCTCGACGGAACGATCATGCGCGTTGGCTTCGAGGCCGGCCCTCTGGCGCCATGGCTCTATAGTGGCCTGGCAGAACGCGGCCTGCCGGTGTTCTGCATCGAGGTTCGGCAGATGAAGGCGTTCGCCAAAGCCTCGCCGGTGAAGACGGATCGCCGCGATGCCCGCCTGATCGCCCAGGCGATACGCACCGGCCTGTTCAAGGCAACCCATGTGAAGACCGATTACAGCCAGCGGATCAGATTGCTGTTGCGCCATCGTCAGTCCATGGTCCGGCGCAACAAGGATCTGATCAACACCGTGCGCGGCACGCTGAAGGCATTCGGCATCCGCACCGGTGGCGGCAAGAACACGCTCTATGCGCGCCGGGTCCGCGAGGCCATCGACGATCCGGTGCTGCTGGCGATGACCGAACCGCTGCTCGTCGCCTATGAAGACGGACTTCGCACTTTGGCGGTGATCGACAAGATGGTGCTCGACATCGTGAAGAAGGACGCGACCTGCCGCCTGTTGATGACGATGCCGGGCGTTGGCCCGGTCACCGCGCTCACCTTCCGGACCGGCGTAGACGTTCCCTGGCGCTTCGACAGTTCCCGGCTTGTCGCCGCCGTCTTCGGCCTGACCCCACGGGTGCATGCATCCGGAGAAATGGAGCAGGTCGGACGTATCTCCAAGTGCGGCGACGCCATGGTGCGCGCCATGCTCTATGAA
Organism: Hyphomicrobiales bacterium; assembly: GCA_930633525.1. Lineage (NCBI taxonomy): Bacteria > Pseudomonadati > Pseudomonadota > Alphaproteobacteria > Hyphomicrobiales > Hyphomicrobiales bacterium. Next base: position 24,408 of record CAKNFP010000005.1, on the reverse strand, counting down.
GCCGCCAACGTCATGATGACGCGCTGCAAGGCGGATAACTGGCTGAAGTCCTGGGCCCTCGGCATTGCACGCCGACGCGGAGCTCGCAAAGCCAAGGTCGCCTTGGCGCGCCGTCTTGCCGTGGTGTTGCACCGCATGTGGAGCGATGAAACCGAATTCTCCATCGAAAGGCCGGCCGCCATGAACAGCTGAACTGATCACCCATCACGCCCGTCGTGAGAATGCGGAGAGCGTGTGGGCCAGAATGACTGCGTTGGACACCTTGTGACCCAATGATCACGCTTTCGAGCTTGCAGCATTCAAACCCACCATCGAAGAGCCCAGAGTGTGGCGTCCATCGCGACGACCACGAACAGAAGCGTGAAGCCCGCAGACGACGAGCACTTCAGAACGGAGAACCCGTTGACCAATTACAGAAGCTTGCAGCATTCAAACCCACCATCGAAGAGCCCAGAGTGTGGCGTCCATCGCGACGACCACGAACAGAAGCGTGAAGCCCGCAGACGACGAGCACTTCAGAACGGAGAACCCGTTGACCAATTACAGAAGCTTGCAGCATTCAAACCCACCATCGAAGAGCCCAGAGTGTGGCGTCCATCGCGACGACCACGAACAGAAGCGTGAAGCCCGCAGACGACGAGCACTTCAGAACGGAGAACCCGTTGACCAATTACAGAAACGTGTCCAGGTGGGCAAGGTCGCCGAAGAAGCCCAGGTGACCCGCGTTATGGGCCACTCGCAGTTCCTCCAGGAAGCGGCAGCGAAACAAGCACGACAGCACCCGCACGGGCAAAAAGAGGCCCGGCCTGCACGAGATCCAGCGTGTGCCGTCGGGCGAGATGCCACCACCCGGCACGATACAATGCAGATGGGGGTGGTAGGTGAGAGTTTGACCCCAACTGTGCAGCACCGCGATGAGGCCGATCTGGGCGCCGAGATGTTTGGGATCAGCGGCGATGGTGCGCAGCGTCTCGGCGGCCGCCTTGAACAGGATCGTGTACATCACTGCCTTGTTCTGGAAAGCGATCGCGGCGATCTCGGCCGGCAGCGTGAACACCACGTGGAAGTAGGCAACCGGAAGAAGCTCGTCCTGCCGCGCGGCGAGCCAGTCCCGGCAGGCCTGCCCTGGCACTTGGAGCAATGCCGGTTGCGGCAGGAATTATAGGCCACGCGGATCGTCCCGCAGGAGCGGCAGCTATCGACATGGCCGCCGAGTTCGGCGGTCCGGCACAGTTCGATGGCGCTCATCACGCGGCGCTCGACGCGTCCGAGATGACCGTCATGAACCTGCCGATACGCCTCGCCATGGCGGCGGAAGATATCCGCCACCTCCAGTCTCGCCGACATGGGCGGAACCGATCAACTGGGCGGCACCACCTCGATGTTCAGCCGGTCGAGCGGGCTTGTCGTGCGCCGGATCAGACCGTTCGAGACTTTGGTGTAGCGCGCCGTCGAGGAAAGATTGTTGTGGCCAAGCAGCACCTGGATGATGCGGATATCGGTGCCGTTCTCCAGCAGATGGGTGGCGAAGCTGTGTCTGAGCGTGTGGACCGTCCACGCTTGTCGATGCCGGCGGCGGCGCGTGCCGAGCGGCAGGCCGAATACAAGACCTGCACATCCATGGGGCGATCGCGTCGCGGCCGGGAAACAGCCAGACCTGCGGCTTCGCCAGACGCCAATAGACCCGCAGGATCCGCAGAAGCTGCGCCGACAGCATCACCGTGCGGTCTTTGCCGCCTGAGCCTACCGTTCACCGGTTCGAAAGTGCCGTTGGAAAGGGCATGTAAAATGACTTCATAAGCTTGATCTACAAGGCTTCTTGGTGCCGTCAACGATTCCAATTCTGTCTCCATCTCGAAAATACCCAAAGCGGCAATATCAGGGCAATATGGAAGGAGCTTGACAAGCGCGAAGGGTTGTGTACTCTGCGTTCAGACTTCTGAATTCAATAAATAGCGATGAGAGGAACTGCCGGTAAAAGCACGATATCGGCGATTGCAAGATACTTTGCAACAGAGCCACACAAACCCTATTGGCAGTTGTTAAAACCATGTCTATTCGTCCTGTTTAGTCGAATAGATTGAACGTTCGTTTTGATGAAGGGCGAGACGTGAATTCGATAAACGTGAGAGATATCTCGAAGGTGTTTCCGGGCGGGCTCAACCGATCGAAGGTTATAGCCTTGCACAACATCTCCTTGTCCATAAACAGCGGCGAATTTATCTGCATCATTGGGCCCTCTGGGTGTGGGAAAACGACACTCCTTCACATGATTGCTGGATTCACTTTTCCAACAAATGGCGAAGTACTTTACAAGGGGCATCCGATTAGCGGACCTGGACCAGAGCGCATAGTAATCTTTCAAGAGTACGGTCTTTTCCCATGGTTTACGGTTCGTGAAAACATTGAATTCGGTTTGCGCGCAAAAGGACTTGCGCGTTCTGATCGTAACAGCATTGTTCGTGACTACATTTCACTCGTTGGCCTCGCGGGCTTCGAGAATCGTTATCCCAAGCACATCTCAGGCGGAATGAAGCAGCGTGTAGGAATTGCACGTGCGCTGGCTGCCGATCCGGACGTCGTGCTGATGGACGAGCCATTCGGTGCGCTTGACTCACTAACCAGAGACCAAATGCAAGAAGAAATACTGCGGATTTGGGAGCAAAGGAGAAAAACGGTCGTGCTCATCACTCACAGTATCGATGAAGCGATTTTCTTAGCGGACCGTGTTTTCGTCATGACCGCGAGGCCAGGAACTATTAAGGAAGTAGTGGACATAGAGCTTCCGCGCCCACGCGATCCGGAAATGAGATCTACTAGCCAAAAGTTCCTTGCCTACAAAGAACACCTAACCCATTCGTTGAGGAAAGAAATTGGCAGCATTCTTGGACAATAGGCACTCCGCGAGTCTCTCGTCTAACCCCTCGGTTAGCGACCGTATCATCCGACGTGTCGGCGCCGGCTTTTTAAGCATTCGTCGGTTTGCGCTCCTGCTGTTTCTGTTGGTGCTTTGGGAATTTGCAGCACGCATGAATTTGATAAACCCTCAATTTTTCCCTCCGCCAACCAAAGTGCTTGCTGGAATCAAGCAGCTAGCAGAATTTGGATCGCTGTGGGGCGACATTAGCGCAAGCATTTTGCGCGTATCGATTGGATTCGTGATAGCGACAGTAGTTGGCATCACGCTTGCGGCGCTGTTAGCGAGACTTGAAGGGCTATCTTACTATGTTATGCCGATTGTTGAAGTCATCCGGCCGATTTCCGTGATTGCCTGGATTCCGATGGCTATCTTGTGGTTCGGCCTCGGCAATAAACCTGCGTGGTTCATTATCTTTCTCGGCTCGGTCTTTCCACTTTTTACGAATGCATATGCAGGATTTTGCTCGGTAGATCGCGTCCACGTTCAGGCAGCTGAGTGTTTTGGCGCGAAACGGTGGCTCTTTTTTCGCGCCGTTCTTCTTCCGTCGGCGCTTCCGCACATTCTGACAGGAATGCGAATAGGTCTCGGATTTGGATGGATGTGCGTGATCGCGGCCGAGATGATCGCAGCAACGTCTGGCCTCGGTTACATGATCCAACTCGCTCGAAATCTAATGGAGACCGACCGAATCATAGGAGGCATGGTCATTATTGGATTGGTTGGGTTCGCAATGAACCAGTCCATGCTCTATCTCGAGCAGCGGCTTACCCCATGGCATGCAAAATAGACTTACGCAAATCGCCAAGTCGTGAAGTAAAGAAAAATACAGGGAGGAGACGATGACTATAATACGGCGGGCACTTAAGAAACGTATGAATAAGCCTTTTGAGGCTCCTTGTAATAGGTCGCGCCTCACCGTCACTGGCATCACCTTGGCTCTAAGTGTCGGTGTTCTCGTGTCGACTTCGTTCAGTGGAGCGCGAGCGCAGCAGAAGACTCCTATTACTGTCGGAAGCATAACGACGTGGACACCGGGAGGTGAGATCTATGATGTTCTTTGCCGGACGAACATCTTTGAGCTTAACGGGTTTGATGCAAAATGCCGCGGATTTAGCTATGCGCCGCCGCTTGGAGAGGCACTATTGGGTGGTCTAATCGATAATGCGTTCGGGGCGGATTCTCCCGTTATTCGCATGGCGGCGCGCGTACCGGGAACGAAGATTCTGCATCGTACTACGGACTGGGTCTTTGGGATACTAGTGCGCCCCGATTTTCCAGGAAAGGATCTAGCTAGTTTGCGCGGCGCAAGGCTTTCCGGGCCATTCGTGACGGGAACGTTTATGAGCTCGATGCTCAAGCTCATTGACGCGGGGATCAAAGACCCTTTCAAAGACCTTAAGCTGATCAATCAAGATCTTTCTGATCAGCCGCTAGCTCTAGCTAGTGGGCAAGTCGACGCCGTTACAACTTGGCACCCAATGTTCAAAAAATTGGTTGACACTGGTGCAGCGAGAGTACTGTGGGCAGCCAAGCAAGGCGACGGGCTCGGGATTCAAGGCCTCTCGGGGCCTTGGCTTGCGAAGTATGGCGAAGAAGGTGCAGTTCGATTTCTAAAAGCATGGATCATGGCTGTTTGGTGGACCTCCAATAACATCGAACAAGCGAACGAATGGTTTGCCGAGACGTCAGGATTCCCAGTAGAATACGTCAAGGCTGGCCCTGAAGGGGATCGATATTTGCGAGCTCCTCACAAAAATATCAACGACATGACCTTCGAGCTACTTCCAGGTGAAATCAAGGAAATGCAACGGGTCATGGACTACTTGTATACGCGCAATCTTATCACAGAAAAAGTTGATGTTGCTGCGATGGTGGATGACAGCTTTATCTTGAGGGCACAGAGAGAGATTCGTGAGGGAAAGCATCCGTCCCTCTCCGACATCAAGCCGGTAGAAAATCTCTACATAAAATAACAACGTTGACACATTATTGTTGGACAAGAGAAAGGTCTCTGATTATGGCGAAAGCTCTGATGTTGGGTTCAGGCGCGGCATTACCAGCGAAGGGTCGATTCAACACGTCATTGGCAATCCTGGAAGGGGCGAGAACTCTCCTAATCGATTGCGCTCAGCCCGCGAGCGAACTACTCTACCACCACGGTGTAGACATTGTATCGGTAGATACGGTCGTCATCACCCATATGCACGCCGATCATGTTACGGGGGTTGGGCAATTGGCTCACCTAAAGCATGTTTTATTCGACAATAAACCTCCGAGGGTGTTTTTAGACCGTAACGATGGGTTTATCAAAGATAACCTCCGACATCCACACCGGAATGAATTGAACAATGTAAATCCGTGGCTGAACATTTATGTTCCCGCGGGGGTGGAAGAAACGATGACGCAATATCTCTCGGCCCTTTATATGAGGCCAGAGGTTTTCGCAAAGTACAGTGTAAGTGTACTTCCTTATGGGGAGGGTGAATTTCACAGCGATGAAAACTTTAAACTTGTAGCATATCCGAACGCTCATATTCGTGAATTCTACCCTGAGCTTCAGAATACCGACGCAGTGCTTTCAAGTTATACGATTATGATTGAGACTCTGGGTCGCAAATGCCTATATTCGAGCGATCTCGCCAGCTTCGAAGAGATCGATCACCTTGTAGATGGCGCCGATACCATCTTCGTCGAAGGCGCACACTTTTCGCCTTCGGAGCTCATCAGATTTGCTCAAGAACACAAGCTCGAACAAGTATTCGTGCATCATATCCTGGCAACGTGGGAAGAAGAATTTGCTCGCCTAGCCAGGGAATTAGCGCAAGCCAACGTAAAACTCACCTTTGATGGGTTTGAAGTTGAGCTCTGAACGTTCGCTGACGGAGGGTCTGAGTCTTGTGGGCCGCTCGCTACGATGACGATTGATCTTGCATTTTCGTCGGCGATTGAAGTCAGCAAAGCAATTAAGATCAAGCAACTCTCGCCGGTGGAGGTTGTCGAGGCGTCGCTTCAGCGTCTGCAATTGGTCGAGCCGCGACTGAATTGCTTTGCGACGGTAACCGCAGAGAGAGCTAGATGCTCAGCGCGGCTTGCAGAACAAGCGGTTATGTCGGGAGAAAGAGTGGGCCTACTCCACGGGTTGCCCATTTCCGTCAAAGATTTGTTGCCAGTCGCTGGTGTTAAGGAGATGTTCGGTTCCCAACTGATGATGGACAACATTGCCACCGTCGATGCCCCCGTTGTCGAGCGACTGCGAGCTGCGGGGGCTTGTCTTATTGGTAAAACGACAACCAGTGAATTCGGGTGCAAAGCAGTGGGTGATTCGCCACTAACGGGGATCACTCGGAATCCTTGGAACTTGAACAAAACCCCAGGAGGATCGAGTTGCGGAGCAGCAGCTAGTGTTGCGAGCGGCGTTACTCCATTCGCGATCGGTACAGATGGTGGTGGATCGATACGTGTTCCTAGCTCATTCACAAATCTCTTTGGGATCAAGCCGCAGTTTGGCCGAGTACCGATTTACCCACCAACCGCAACGCCAAGCTTGGCCCATATTGGCCTATTAGCTCGCAGCGTACGAGATGCAGCGCTGTTATTGTCCGCGATTAGTGGATACGACGATCGAGATCCTTTTTCCGTGGCCGCCGAAGTTCCGAACTTTGTCGCGGCTTGCGACGTCCCAGTTTCTAAATTGCGGCTTGGCTGGAGTCCTACCCTTGGTTACGCAAACCCCACAAGTGACGTCTTATCTATTGTTGAAAATGCTGTACGACGATTAGAGGGGATGGGATGCGAGTTAGTATTACTGGATGCTCCGCTAGGCAATGATCCAATAGGAATTTGGGAAGCGGAGTTTTTTGCTGGCGTCGGCACGCGCCTCGCAGATGCTCTCAGAACCTCTGTTGACAAATTGGATTCTGCGGTGGCCAAAGTGTTGATCCGCGGGCTAGAGCAAGATCTAAAAACCTACTACGCAAACGTATTTGATCGATTCATCTTTTTCGATAAGATCCGCCAATTGTTCAAGACAATTGATGTACTGCTTACCCCGACGTTGCCAGTCCCGCCGTTTGACGTAGGACTGAACGTGCCGCCGGAGTACGGCGACAACAATCTCACGGGATGGGTGGCCTACACATATCCTTTCAACCTCACGGGGCAGCCCGCTGCATCGATCCCCGCAGGTTTCACGTCGGCAGGTCTTCCCGTCGGCTTGCAGGCAGTTGCAAAGCCATATTGCGAAGTCGATTTATTTCGAATAGGCGCCGCTTTGGAAAATGTGATCCAGAGAACGGCTTTGCCAATGGCTTAGTGCAATCGAAGGCGTGATGATTGCTTCTCACTTTCGAACAACAATTCGCTTACCTAGCGGCGACTTTGCCGCAGGCGGCGGCTGAAAGCTCAAATGTTAAATTATTGTATACCAGCTAGCATTAGCAGCGTAGCACAAAAAGCGAGCTCAAATATTCATGCCTGTCGGAGTGATCGTGAATTCAGAGCTGGCAGGAGTAGGTTTGTGCCAGTCCCTTGGGCCGGCGGCAGACCGCGGCCGCGAAGCTACTGTTCCGGTTCCACATTGCGAGTTACGTATGCTGACAGTGAGTATGCTGAGCTTCACTGCCCGCGGCCTGATTTTGCCATCGTAACGATATCACTTCTCACCGCTCTGGTAACCCGTCATGGCTAAAGCAAGGCGTCGAGGCCGCCCCGAGACAGCCGTACTGGCGCCGGCGGGCCGCGCATTGAAATTCCGTGCCCTTATTGGCGAATTTTTCATTGAGCAATTGCCGATGATCGTAGTGGTTACAGCCTTAGGCTTTGGCGCGGCGTGGCTTCAGTATGGCTTCATCCCTAACGGCGATCGCCCATATGCGATAGCAGGCGTATCTATCGCCATCTGGCACCTGGTCTGGATGGGAATCTGGACGGGGTACACAATGGCGTTGGTCGGGCAGGCGGCAGGCATCTTCGCGCTGCCCTACAGCACATCCGTTCTTCAGTTCAGCAATCCACACGTCAGTCCGACCATGCTTGTTCTCACATTCGTCAACCCGGCCGGTGCGCTTCTTGGCTACCGGCGCAGTGGCCAATGGAATCTTGACCTAGCGTTGGCTGTCTGCCTCGGTGGAGTAGCCGGAGCAATTGTCGGGCCGCTTTTCCGTGCTACCGTACTCATGCATGCTGACCCGTTTCGGCTAACGCTCGGGATCGCCCTGGCGGCATTCGGCCTCCAACTATGCTGGAAGGCAGCACGCGACTATTCGCGATTTGGCCGTTCCATGGGGCGTGATTTCGCCGAAGACAGTAGTCCATCAACGATGCGGTTCGAAATCACGACGACAGAAAAAAACTGGCGCTCCATTTCAATCAAGTTCGGCCGGCATCATCGTACACTACCAAACCTGCAACTGTTTGCTATCGGAGCCGGCGTCGGTGTCTTTTCCTCAGCATTGGGCGTAGGCGGTGGATTTCTGCTGGTTCCGATCTTTGCAATTGCTTATCGTCTTCCGCTTTACGTCATGGTGGCTGCCACAATTCCGTACTCCATTGTTCTGTCCTTTGTCGGAATCCTGACGTTCGTACTTGTTCTGCCTGCCATTGGCATCGAAGCTATCAGTCCTGAGTGGTCGTGGGGCTTTTTCACCGCGGCCGGCGGTCTGTTCGGCTCATGGTGCGCATCGAAAACTCAGCTTTATGTGCCAGAACACGTGCTGAACGGGCTGCTCGGCAGCCTGACAAGTGTTGTCGGAATCATCTACATCCTGAGTTTTGTGATAAAATTGCCCTTCTCGCTTTAACTGCCGAGTGGCGGTCATCAATGTAAGACCGTATGTCCGGCTCTGCTGGTGAGGTGGCTCGCCCTACACTGCGCGTCCGAGGGTTGCTCGGGCGGCCGAGCCGATCCTCATCACAGGAGGACGAGCCGTGGCAGATTATAGGGAAGCATTTGTCGGAATCGATGTCGCAAAACTGAGGAACGCCATCGCGATTGCGGGTTCCGGCCGGGAGGGAGAAGTTCGCTTCTTCGGCGAGGTCGACGCCTCGGATGCGAGCATGCGCCGTGTTATCCAGCGGATCGCCGGCAGGTTCGATCGAGTTCATTTCTGCTACGAGGCTGGCCCGACCGGCTATGGCCTCTATCGGCTGATCCGTTCGCTGGGTCACGAATGCATCGTGGTGGCCCCGTCGCTGATTCCGAGAAAGCCAGGCGACAGGGTGAAGACAAACCGCCGGGACGCTCTTTCTCTGGCCCGGCTGCTGCGCGCCGGCGAACTGACGGCGGTATGGGTTCCTGATGAAGGCCACGAAGCCATGCGAGATCTCGTCCGTGCCCGGGCGGCCGCGGTCGAGACGCTTCGGGTCCATCGGCAGCATGTGAGCGCCTTCATGCTCAAGCACGGACGCATCTATCCTCGCAAAAAGGGCTGGACGATGCGCTATCTGCGCTGGCTACAAGAGCAACCGTTCGATCATCCCGCACATCAGATTGCGCTCCAGGAACTGGTCGAAGCGGTCCGAATCTCGAAAGAGCGGGTCGAGCGACTTGAGCGTGTGATCGAGGAGTTCGTTTCGGCCTGGTCGTTGGCGCCGATCGTGCGAGCGCTGCAGACTTTGCGCGGCGTAGACCTGATCGTCGCCGTGACATTCGCCACCGAGGTTGGCGACGTGACCCGGTTCGACAGTCCGCGCCAGCTCATGGGATATCTCGGCCTCGTTCCTGGAGAACGATCGACCGGCGAGACAGTCAGACGGGGCGGCATCACCAAGGCGGGAAACGGCCGCGTTCGCCATATGCTGGTCGAGAGCGCCTGGACCTATAGGCATGCGCCGAGGGTCGGGGCGAAGAAGCTATACCGTCTGGAGCAAGCATCTCCAAGGGTGCGAGAGATCGCCTGGAAGGCGCAGACCCGACTGACGACCCGATATCGGATGTTGAGCGGCCGGGGCAAGAAGACAACGGTGGTCTGCACAGCGATCGCCCGTGAGTTGGCCGGCTTCATGTGGGCCGTTGCAAGGGAGGCGCAAGCAGCCTGATCCAGCCGCCGCAGCGACATACATCCTTCGCGCATGGGCGGAGGCGGGACCACGGCAGGGGAATGCCCGTCAGACGCTTTGTGGCCGGCAATCTGGCCGACGCCCGCAGTAAGATAGGAACAGCCCCGGACGCATAATCGGGAATGCGGTAACCAACCCGCGCATCAGAGCTTGATCACCGACGTCCTTCAGTTCCGCCTCCACCCATGCGCGATCATCAGAATGAGCAGCCGATCCCACAATCGGTTGCGCCCTCGCGTTCCAAACCTTGACAGCGGACATCAGAGCGGTGTTCTCAGGCCACGGCCTTGATCTCGGGCTCGATGATGTAGGCCCAGGGCAGGAGGTCGTCGATCTGGCTGTTGGGGTGGCCGTTGACGACCCTGGTGAGCACGTCGGCGAGATAGCCGAGCGGCTCGACAGCGTTGAGTTTGCAGGTTTCGATCAGCGACGCGACGACGGCCCAATGCTCCGCGCCGCCGTCAGAGCCTGCGAAGAGCGCGTTCTTGCGGTTGAGGGCGATCGGCCGGATGGAGCGCTCGACCACGTTGCTGTCGATCTCGATGCGGCCATCATCCAGGAACCGGGTGAGGCCTTGCCACCGCGAGAGTGCATAGCGGATCGCCTCGGCGAGCTTGGTTTTCTGGCTGATCAACACGAGCTTCTCGCGCAGCCAAGGCTCGAGTTCGGCAATGATCGGCAGGCTCTTTTCCTGGCGCAACACACGGCGTGCGTCCGCCGGCTGGCCGCGGATATCGTCCTCGATCCGATAGAGTTCAGCGATGCGCCGGAGTGCGGATTCCGACGTAATCCGGCCGGGCATTCCAACCTGAAGCCGGCCCCCGTTCCGACGTGAAGCCGGCCACCATTCCGATCAATATCCGGCCACTTTGAAGGCCTGAGCAGGAGCACCTGGGTCAGCAACTTTGGCATGACGGTCCTTTTGAACAAGGGACGCGTAATGCCGGCAAAGAGAAGGCTGACCATGAGACAACTACGACAGATGCTGCGGCTTGCCGGCGACGGAACCAGCGCCCGCGAGATCGCACAGAGGCTGGGCATCGCGCGCAGCACCGTGCAGGATAATCTGAAGCGGGCAGAAGCTTCAGGGCTGAGTTGGCCGCTACCAGGCGAACTGACCGACGACGCGCTGGAGAACCGGCTGTTCGCCCGCGCCGGGGTGAAGCAGGGTGCGCGCCGGCTGCCGGAACCGAACTGGGCAGATCTTGCTCTGGAGTTGAAGAAGCCCGGCGTCACGCTGATGCTGCTTTGGGAGGAGTACCGCGCCGTCCATGCCGGCGGCTATGGCTACAGCCGTTTCTGCGACCTGTTTCGCGGCTTCGAGAAGCGCCTGTCGCCGACGATGCGCCAAGAGCATGTCGTCGGCGACAAGGTGTTCGTGGACTATTCCGGCAAGAAGATCGCCATCATCGATCCGCTGACCGGCGAGATCCGTGAGGCGGAGATTTTCGTCGGCGTCCTGGGCGCATCCGGCTACACCTATGCGGAAGCGACCTGGACGCAGACATTGCCGGATTGGATCGGCGCGCATGTACGCATGTTCAGCTTCTTCGTCGGCGTCCCGCGCCTGATCGTGCCCGACAACCTGAAGTCCGGTGTCAATCATGCCTCCTTCTATGATCCGGAGATCAACCGCAGCTACGGCATGATGGCCTCGCACTATGGCGTCGGCGTGCTGCCGGCGCGGCCGCGTCGCCCGAAGGACAAGGCCAAGGTCGAGAACGGCGTGCGTTTTGCCCAGACCTGCATCCTCGGCCGGCTGCGGCGGCAGACATTCTTCTCGTTAGCCGAGGCCAATACCGCAATCGCCGGGGCGCTCGACCGCATCAATGACCATGTCATGCGCCGCCTTGGCGTCAGCCGTCGCCATTTGTTCGAGACGGTGGAACGGCCGGCGCTGGCGAGCCTGCCGGTGCAGGATTACGAGTTCGCCGAATGGCGCCTGGCCCGCGTCGCCACCGACTACCATGTCGAGTTCAAGACCTTCTTCTATTCCGTGCCGCACAGCCTCATTCGCCAGCAGGTCGACATCCGCGCGACCAGCAGGACGATCGAGATCTTCCATCGCGGCAAGCGCGTCGCCGTTCATCAGCGCCGCTATGGCGGACGCCGTTACGGCACCAACCCTGAGCACATGCCCAGTTCCCACCGTCGATATGCGGAGTGGACGCCGGCACGCTTCCGGCGCTGGGCCGCGTCGATCGGACCACAGACCGAGGGGCTGATCATCGCCATTCTGGCCAGCCGGCCCCATCCCGAGCAGGGGTTCCGCACCTGCCTGGGTGTTTTGCGTCTCTATCGCGATCTTCATCGTGATCGCGCCGAGGCGGTCTCGGCACGCGCCGTCGAGATCGGCGGACTGACCTGCAAGAGCATCGCCGCCCTCATCACCAACCACAAAGCCGCCCGGCCCGCCGGCAATCCCGGCGCCATCATCGACCACGCCAATCTGCGTGGTCCTGGTTACTTCCATTGAGGAGATAAAGATCATGCTGACCCATCCCACCCTCGACATGCTGCGCGACCTCGGACTGCACGGCATGGCCAAAGGCTTCCAGGATCTCGACGCGCAGCCGGAAGCGCGCGCCCTCGATCATGGCGAATGGCTCGCCATCCTGCTTGATAACGAAGCGACGCTGCGCCGTCAGAAGCGCTTCGAGGCGCGTGCCCGCGCCGCCAGGCTACGCCATGATGCGCAGGTCGAAGACGCCGACTTCCGTGCCGAACGCGGGCTCGACCGTTCCCTCTTCCTCAAGCTCGCAGGCTGCGATTGGATCCGCCAGCGTCACGGGCTCCTGATCACAGGCCCGGCCGGTGTCGGCAAGAGTTGGCTCGCCTGCGCTCTCGGCCACAAGGCCTGTCGCGAGGACTTCTCCGTCGTCTATCACCGCGCGCCACGGCTCTTCGCCTCGCTCGCTCTCGCAAGGGGAGACGGTCGCTATGCCAGGATGCTGAAGGCGCTGGCCCGCACCGACCTGCTCATCCTCGACGATTGGGGGCCTGAAAAGCTCAACGACGAACAGCGCCGCGATCTCCTCGAGATCATCGAGGACCGCTATGAGCGGCGCTCGACCATCGTCACCAGCCAGGTGCCCGTCGACCATTGGTATGAGATCATCGGAAATCCCACCATCGCCGACGCCATCCTCGACCGCCTCGTGCATAACGCCTACCGCATCGAACTGACCGGCGACAGCATGCGAAAACGGCGCGCGCCAGAAAACCCGGAACCAGCTCAGACTTGACCAGAAACGAAACTCGAACCAAACCTCAACAACGACCCAGGTGATCCACAAAGGTGGCCGGCTTCAAATCGGAATCCCGGCCGGAATGAAATTGGAATGGGTGGCCGGTAATTGATCGGAATCACTGGCCGGCTTCGTCGGAATGCGCACGCCGGAGCGCCTCGCTCGCGATCGGCGCCGGGCCGGATGCGGCCAACTCATAGAAGCGCCGGCGGACATGTGCCCAACAGAAGGCAAGCGTTGCGCCGCTCTTTTCAGCCAACGTGCGATAACCGCCATAGCCATCGACCTGCAGGATTCCGCTGAAGCCGGCGAGATGGGCGATCGGCCGCTCCGCCTTGCGGTCCGACGCATAGACATAGGCGACGCCCGGTGGATCGGCTCCGTCCCATGGCCGGTCGTCGCGAGCATAGGCCCAGAGCTGCCCGGTCTTGGTTTTGCCGCGGCCGGGATCGAGCACCGGCGCCGTGGTCTCGTCGGCGAAGAGCTTCGGTGAGGTCTTCAGCTTCTCAAGCAGCCGCTCATGCACCGGACGCAGATGCCAGGCGGCACGGCCGACCCAGTCGGCGAGCGTGGAGCGGTCAAGATGGATGCCCTGCCGGGCGTAGATCTGCGCCTGGCGATAGAGCGGCAGATGATCGGCGTATTTGGAGACCAGAACCTGGGCGACCGTCGCTTCGGTTGGCAGCCCGCCCTCCACGAGGCGCGTCGGCGCCGGCGCTTGGACAACGACGTCCTCGCAGGCGCGGCAGGCGTATTTGGGCCGGCGCACCACGATCACGCGCAGCTGCGCCGGCACGATATCGAGCCGCTCGCTCACATCTTCGCCAATCCGGTGAAGCCCGTTGCGGCAACACGGGCAGGCGTGGTTATCGATGTCGACGACCATTTCGATGCGCGGAAGATGGGGCGGCAGCGCGCCACGGTTCGCCCGGCGCTTCGCAGCCTTTGCATTGCGCTCCGCGGAGGCGACCTGTTCCTTCGCTTCCTCGCCGGCGGCCTCGATCTGCTCGGCTTCTTCCAGACCCAGCAGAAGCTGGTCTTCCGGCAGCGTTTCGGCACGACGGCCAAAACGGTGGCGCTGCAATTCCTTGATGATCTGGTAGAGACGGGCGTTCTCAACATCCCGCGCCAGGACCATCGCCTTCAGCGCATCCGGATCGTCGGGAAGCTGGTCCGCCGTCATCGCCATGACAGGACCAGACCATATTTGCCCCTGCCGGGCGACAACGGAATCCCGTCTGATTCACTTCGTCGCGGATCAGCCGGCCTGGACGGGAACGCGTGTCCGCCGCGCTTCATGGACCCGCCGCCAGTCGAGCCCTTCAAGCAGCGCCGATAGCTGCGCTGCCGTCAACCGCATCACGCCGTCCTGCACTTTCGGCCAGCGGAACTCGCCATCCTCCAGGCGCTTGGCGTAAAGGCAGACGCCGGTGCCGTCCCAAAAGATCAGCTTTATCCGGTCCGTCCGTTTGGCACGGAAGACGTAGACCGCACCGCTGAACGGTTAGGTGGCGCGCCACCTAACCGTTCTTATGCATCGGGGAAGATTATGTGGCGGAGCCGTCCGGGCACCAGCCGGGGACCGCCAAATCTGGCATCCTCCGCCACATAACGTTTCGTACCTTTCGGGTGGGCGCGGGATTTCCCTGCGCCGGTATCCCGGAGGGTGCAACATGCTCGAGTTCTATTTTTCGTATGGTAGGGTGCTCAAGCGCCTGCGTAGCGGTGCGCTCGGTGACGAGATGGATCGTCTAGCGGAGCATTTTTTCACGCTTGGTTACAAGCAAGCATCCGCCAAGATTTATCTGAGCCGGATTGCGCGTTTTAGCCAATTTGCCGCGCCGCGCTGTGGTCCGATGCCGATCCATCAAGATGTCGTTGATAGCTATTTATGCAGGTTTATTACGGATTCTCCACGCATTGGCGCAGTGTCGGCGCTGGGACACGCACGGCGAGTTGCTCCGGAGCGATTCATTGCTTCCGTTCCCAGTGTAGAAGATGATCCGGATGCTCCGCTTCTGGCCTCCTTTTCGGACTATTTGCGCAGGGTGCGAGGGCTTGAGCCGAAGTCCCGCGAAGGCGTTCTCCTGGGTGGCCGCCGCTTTCTGGATTGGTTCCGCCATCATCATTCCGGCCAAGACCTCGCTGCGCTGACGGCTGAGCACGTCCTTGCTGCTGTCGAGCATCAGCTGTCGCTATCGGCGACCTCCGGCACCCGTACGGCAGCGACTTCTCGCATCCGAACATTTCTTCGGTTTTTGCATTGGGCTGGCCACCACGACCAGGAACTTGCCCGCGTCGTCCCAGGAACGCCCCACTGGCGTTTGGCGCATTTGCCGCCGCGCCTTGCATGGGATGCCGTTCGGCACGCCATCGACGCAATCGGCGCAACGACACCCGTCGACATCCGCGATCGAGCTGTCTTGCTGCTACTCGCCACAACGGGCATTCCCAACGGCGAGCTGCGCGCCCTTCAACTTCAGGATATCGACTGGCGAACCGGCGAGATCTTTGTCCGGCGTACCAAGGGCAAGCGTGATCGGGTGGTGCCGCTCCTCGAGGAGACCGGCGCGGCACTCGCCGACTACATCCTACGCGCTCGACCGAAGGTGGACAGTCCGTATCTGTTCCTGTCCTTCACGCCGCCGGTGGGACCTTTCAAGTGCGCGTCGCCTGTTTCGAGGATCGTACGGAAGCGGTTGCAACATGGCGGAATCAAACTCGGGCGGGTCGCAGGTGCGCATCTCCTGCGCCACAGCTTGGCCACCCAGCTCGTGGGGCAGCGAAGGCCGATTAACGAGGTCGCCGATCTTCTCGGCCACCGCAGCATCAACACGACAGCGTTGTACGTGAAGGTTGCGGTCTCGCAGCTCGCCGAGGTCGCACTCCCCTTTCCGGGAGGCGTCGCATGACCGCCTTTGCCCGATTCCTCGGCGAGAAGGCCGAGCGTTACATCGAACTGCGCCACTCCCTCGGCTACGCCTTCAGCAAGCAAGCCGGGACGTTGCGGGCTTTCGTCCGCTACGTTGAGCGCGCTCAGCTCGATGGGCCCGCCACTCGAACGATGGCGCTGGACTTCGCGCTGTCGTTTGGAGGAGCCGCCAACAGCCGCGCCACTCGTCACGGAGTGCTTCGCCGATTCTACGAGTATCTCGCAGTCTATGACACCCGAACCGAGGCCTTGGAGCGCAGAGCCTTCCCGAGGTCCAGGGCCGTTCCGCCGCCGCGTATTCTCAGCGAATCCGAGTTGGAATCGCTCATCGACGCATGTGGTCTCATTTCGCCAAAGATGCCTCTCAGAGGGCGTTTGGAAATTAAGGATTGCGGTGTTCCTTGCCGTCCGTTGAACGGAGGCAAGGGATGGGCGGTAGCCAGTACGTATCGAACGTGACGGATGAACAATGGTCGATTGTTGAGCCGCTACTGCCGAAAGCGAGCCGGCGCGGCCGACGACGACGGATCAGTCTTCGTGCCGTCCTGGACGCGATCTTCTATCTGCTGCGTACCGGCTGCCAATGGCGCCAACTGCCGAGAGATTTCCCTGCCTGGAACACGGTCTACTGGTACTTTCGGTCATGGCAGCGAACCGGCATCTGGGTTTGTCTGCAACGTGAACTCTACCGGCTTACCCGACTTCGGGCCGGTCGCGCGGAATGTCCGACCGTCGTGATCATGGATGGACAGTCGGTCAAGACCACCGAGGTCGGCGGAACCCGCGGTTTTGACGCCTTCAAGCGGGTGAAGGGCAGAAAGCGTCACATTCTGGTCGACACGCTCGGCCTGCCGATCGCCAACCGCGTCGAAGCTGCCGATGTTTCGGATCGGCGCGCCGGTGCCTTGCTGACAAACGGATTGCGCGCGCTCTTTCCGGCGATCACCACCATCATCGCCGACGCGGGTCATGAGAGCAAGAAACTCTCCCGCGCGCTGGCAGAACAGCAAGGTTGGCGGCTGCAGATCGTCAAGCGTCGTCAGCGCGCCTTCAAGATCACGGGCTTGACTTGGATCGTCGAGCGCAGCTTCGCCTGGCTCGGTCGCAATCGTCGGCTTAGCAAGGACTATGAGTACCGTGTACAGACGTCAGAGACGATGATCGACATCGCAGCAGCCCGCCTCATGCTCAACCGGCTCGCTCAAGGTTAATTTCCAAACGCCCTCTCAGGGTTGGGCGTGCCGACAGGCATGAAGGCGTGCCGGGTCATGTTGCGCGCCCTTTGCCGGTTGCGTTCCCTGCGAGCATGGGATTTCACGGCGCGCTCGATACCAGCGGGTTCCTCGGCCGTGCCTACGGTAATGCCGTCGATGATGCGATCGAGCCGGACATCATTCGCGTCAGATTGAGTTATTGAGGTGGAAAGTCTGGCAGTTGCTTGAACGCGAGCGTAATCCGCCCACCGGTCTTTGAAAGACATAGTTTCTCTCCATTGTGGACCGCCGCTGTGGCAGTCTGTAAAAAGGCCCGGCATCAAGGTAAACGGCATCGAGGAGCGCTATGTCCTCGATGCCTCATGAAACCGAACCGCGTTAGTCTATCAGCTTTCCAGCTGCGTTGCCAATACTTCTGACCATTCCCGCCTCATCTTGTCGAAGAGCTTCACGCGATCGGGTTCATTCCGGCCCATGAATGACTGGGTTCGGGCGAGCGAAAACAGGAGAAGTTGCACTCCGACCATCACGTCAGCGGCTCCCGAGAATCCGGACGAATCGTCGTCACCATCGTTCTCTGGATTGGCGGCGAGCGCCGCCTCCGACAAAGGCCGATACACTCGATCGTAGAATGGATGCGCGGTGTTGATGGTCAAAACCACACGCCCCGCTTTATATTCAACGTGATAAAAGGGCCAGAAGGGGTCATGGTTGTATTTCGTCAGGTAAGCTGACCCCTCGACTCGGGCGATCGCGGCCTCCTCGTCTTCACCCTCGCGACGGATCGATGCAGCAAGTTCCCGGATTTGCTGATGAAGCGCCTGCCTCTCCTCGTCCGTGATCGGGTTGGGCATCTCGATCCGCTCGGACTGTATTTCCTCCGCCTCGTTGGCTTTGCGCTCTGCTGCTGAAACTCCGCTACGGTTGTTCGCCGCCGCGCTAGTGTTCTGGAACTTGCGGATGCGTTCGCGCACGGCCCCGACCTCGTTGCCGATGGCCTTGGAAATCTCGTCTAGGACATAAGGCTTAGGTCGGACACCCTGCTTGTTGGATGACAGGCCCATGGCTTCGTCTAGATCGCCCGCGAAGTCGATCTGCACCCTGAACCAATTCAGATCGCCATGCCGACGCGCGATCTCTGGCACAACTCCCGCAAACATCTCACGATCATTCCGCAGGATCGTGACGTTGTGATCGTCGTACAAGCGCAAGGAGTTCTTCCGCACCGATCTCGGCAACTGACTCCAGTCCTCGATTGGAAGCTCGTAAAGGCGGATACTCAAACTACCTTTTTCCCCACCGGGCGAGCGCTCAATTGGCACGGTCTTAGCTACCACCAGGCGCGATTTAGACTCCGAAATGCCCTCTACCTGGACGTGGCGGGAGTTCTGCGACCAGTAAGTAGGATCGAAGGACTGAACGATCTTGTTATTGACCCAAATCTTAAGACCGTTGTCGATGAATTTACGATAGATGCGACCGATGTCCTTAATGGCACGCTCTGCCAGCGTTCGCGCCTTGGCGGCGTCGACCCGATCGCAATCAGGGATGTAGACAAGAGTCCCGGACCCGCCGAGAGCGTCGTAAACATCATCCTCGGCTTCGGTAATGAGCTGTTGATCGTCGCGGTTCGGCCAGATCATCGGCTTGCAGAGGATCGAGGCAACCTCGGAAGGGAGGTCGTCGACTGACTCCGGATCTTGCATTTCAATCATATTGAGGCGCGATTTGCCGACCTCGTCCACATCGAGTGTCAGCCGATAGATGTCCTTCTCGTCCTGCCAGCTATAGACATCGAAAGACGGTGCCATGCTGAGTGCAGCCGTTTTCATACCCATGCCGTAACGACCGATCCCCGTCCTCTTGTCATAGTTGAGCGAGCCGCCGAAGGACATTGCCAGCTTCAGGACATTGGGGCTCATCCCCTTTCCATCATCGAGAACTGCGACATCGATTGAGTAATCGCCTCTCCCGCCGGATTGGCGGAAATAGATATGGACGTTGCCCGCCCCCCACTGGATAGAATTGTCGATGATCTCGCACAGAGCTGAAGTCGTCGATGAATAGCCTTGGTCGCGAAGGCTACGGATGAGCGTCTGCCCAAAGAACATCGGCACCTTCGCGCCGTCTTTGAGGACGCGGCTCATAACGACTTTGCCACCTCGCGGAGCGTCGTCGCCCCACGTGGCCACATCAGCGGCGGTCTGGATATCGGTTTCGATCGGCTCGACGCCGTCGATTTCAGGATTATCGTTGGTCATGTCAGTGTCTCCTTCTGTTGGCTACCGCTATGGCGGCCTTGACAACCATTAGGAGACGAAAAGCAGCGATTGTTACATATGTTTCGATTTTTATTTAGGCCTGCGTCTGCAACACCGCCATTACTATGCCGATGCTGGCACAGTGAGTTTAGTCGGGGCCGCACTTCGCACAGAGCGAAAATCCAGAGACCTATGTAGTCGCAGAATAAGGATTTTCGCGACAGGTTGCACGCGCTAGATTCGGGCGTGAGCATAACAGCGGAAGCCCCTGCCCCATGATGATCGGATATGCGCGCGTCTCGACCGGCGGCCAGGACCTCGACCAGCAGCGCGCGGCGCTGAAGGCGGCCGGCTGCAAGCGCATCTATGAGGAAAAGGCTTCCGGCGCGAAGCGGAGCCGCCCCGAGCTGGCGAAAATGCTGGACCATTTGCGCGCCGGCGACGTGGTGACAATCACCAGGCTGGACCGCCTCGCCCGATCAACGCACGATCTTCTTGACATTGCGGAGCGCCTGGAGGCGGCCGAGGCCGGCTTGAAATCGCTGGCCGAGCCGTGGGCGGATACCATGTCGCCGGCCGGGCGCATGGTGCTGACCTTCTTCGCCGGCGTCGCCGAGTTCGAGCGGTCCTTGATCCACGAGCGCACCAGCGCCGGCCGTGCCGCCGCGAAGGCGAAGGGCGCGCGCTTCGGCCGGCCCCCTGCCCTATCGGCCGAGCAGATCGCGCACGCCGGTCAGCTCATCGACGAGGACAAGAGGCCGGTGGCCGAAGTTGCCCGGCTCCTGAAGGTGCATCGAGCGACCCTCTACAGAGCGCTAAGGGGTGCACCGAGGCAACCGTAGTGCTCGGCGAAGGGGCGGATTCTAGCAACGAAGTACCATAAGGCCGAAATTACCGAACTGGACATCTAGCTTGTAACCACAGCCTCGTGTCTGTCCATAACGCGCTTCTCGCGTGGGAATGGCAGTCCCCTCGCCCGCTCGTCGTTGACGATGTGGCCATTCACCCAATCGCGTTCGCGTGCCGCCCGCCCGAGGGACATCGACGGAACCGCGCGGCGAAACCAGATAGCCCCTTGGTCAGCGGGAGTGACGCCGATTTTTTCCGCATAGCCCGGTTCGGTGCCTTTCACCACATAGGGCAGCAGACCGTTGAGATTGTAGATGGCTTGCTGGTGTAGGGTGTCCGCCGGATGCTCGCCCATGATCTTGCGCGTGCGGCTGGCGATGACCACTTGCGCCTCGTCGCGTAGCGATTCCGGAATATGCAGTAGCCAGTTGACATGATGCTTGCCGTTCGGAGCTTCCCAGATGGCAAGATCGCAGACAGGCCCTTCCACAAGACCCTTCTTGCGCTTGTAGTCCCACCATGCACATACGCGCCGCCGGATGGCGCGGAAGGTGCGCGACGGTTGGAGTTCTTGTCCGAGGTCCGGCCATCCAAAGTCAATAGTGACGACCCAGTTTAGGGTGCGGCCGGTGCGGTAGGAATGGCGGGCGGCGCGCAAAACTTCGCAGGTTTGGCGCGGCCGTATGTGGCGCGAGGGAGATACCAACATATGCAGTGTCTTTTCTGATGCTTAGGTGCTCTTGATACCAAGATGTTGATTCCCCTCTCCGTTGGAACATATCACGAACTGTTAGGAAAGGAAGCCTAGCGCGGCCGTTATCCACGGAACGCCGTGAACACGGCTTATTCGTCCCAATAGTCGTAATTCTCGTCGTCTCCGTCTTCGTCGTCGCCATCCTCATTTTGCCCTGCGAGACGGCGGCGCAGGCGACCGGCAAATTCCTGGTAGGTCATGTCGCCCAGGGCGTAAGCTTCGAGTAGGTCGCGGTTGGCGTCGAACCGTGCGCGTGCGTCGTCGGCAACGCCGGGAAGATTCGTGCCGATGAATTTGACTAGGCGCACATCGGGCTGATTGCCGATGCGCAGGTCATGGTAGCCGAGTAAATCCTTGTGCTTAACGCGCTGGGCCAGCGCCGCAATCGAGTTCGGCACAACCTGATTGTAGGTCTGGTGAAAGACAATGCCGCAGGCGTTGAACAGCTTGAACGTCACGAAGGGAATGCGGCGGGCAATTATCACGGGAACCGCGTTGAGTAGCAGCGCCTTGCCCAGCGGCTCAACCAGCTCTCGTTGTTCGGGATAGAGCCATTCCCGGACGTTCTTGCACTCGACTGCCAGCATGCCCGCCGAAGGGTGGCGGACGAGAAAGTCTAGTCTCTGGTCGCCAGGGAGCGAGAGCTTGCCGATGTGCTGCGGAGGCTCTTCTTTTGGGTACAAGATGTCGTCGTCGTGCTGGTCGAGGTCTTTGATGCGGCCGTAGAATTCCGCCTCGGTGTCCATCAGCGCCCGGTACACGGCAATTTCTAGGGTCTGGCCGACCCGTTTGCTGACGTTGCCGTGATTGAACTCCTTGTAAATCGGGAGCAACGCCGCGAGGCGGGCAGCAGTAATCTGGGGGCTGGCATTGCCGAGGTGGAACCACGGTACACCGCTCTGCGGCGATCGCACGATTTCCCCTTCTTCTATCATCGCGTTTCTGACCGTGGTCAGAATGTGGGGGTCGATGCGCTGATTGTTCGGCCCGGCGTCGGAAATCTTCTGCTCCAAGGTACGAGCGGTTGCCACCCCGTGCGCTGCGAGGATGCTGGCTAGGCGTTTTCGCGCCAGCGTGATGCGTTCCGCTTTCTGCATTGTGCCCAGAGGACGCGAGACGGGATGGATTTATATATATTTAGCAGTATGCCCAGGTGCCTTGTCAGCCACCGCTATCGGGCCGTGTTTCATAGATCAAGAGATTTGGATTGCCTCCGCTCTCCTCTGAGTCGCGGCGAGATCGTGAGTCGTCCGAGCCGGTGAACGTAGTGGAAACCCCATGATTTCAGCAGCTTGGATTCTGGGGGTTGCAGAATCGGTCAAATCAGGTCGTTACTGCTAACTATGAAAAGCAATGCAGCAGAGATTCGCAGGAAGGTTGCCGCCCATCGGGCGCGGCAGCTCGCCGCTGGCCGTATCGCGCTGACAACGTATGTTCCGACCGATCTTCTCGCGCAAATCGACAAGATCAAGGAGCAGCGCGGTGTGCCTGGTCGCGCGCCGATCATCGAGGAAGCATTGAGGTTCTATATCGAGAAGCAGCAAGGGGCATAACGGCAAAACGCCCGATCGCGCCAACGATCGAGCGTTTTATAGGCCGTCAGACACACTGAGATCAGGGGTCCGCTAACTCTCCCCTTATCTACGCTAGAGCACTCCGATCCGCAAGATTGATTCTTGCGGGAACGGGAAAGCCGTGCCTGCCGTCCACCGCCGTCATGTCCTCCGGATGGAAGGACGAGAGGCATATGTTGAGGACGCATATCGCGGCCGCGATCGGCTGCGCGCGCGGGAACGCGCTTGATGAAATCATGCGGGAAATCTGGACCCGGCACGGAGCCGGCCAGCTCACCGAGGATGAGGCCGGAGAACTATCCACCCTCGCCCATGAGCGCCGGGACGCCCTGCGGCGGTCGAGACAGGGGACATTCAGCCTGATCATGCCCCCTCCCCCCGAGCGTTGCCCGACGCCGGTTCGCCGGCACAGCCATTTCAAGGGCCGCTCCGAGGGTGGCCTATGGCGGCCGACCAACCGGCAGGAGGTGCAGAAGATCCTTTTGGCCGCCAAACGCTACGAGCTGGCCGAGCGCCGGAAGGGCGAGCGCACCGGCCCGCTCGGATCGGTGGCGATCGAGGTGCTGGAATATTTCGTCAACCTGGTCGATTTCCGCACCGGCCGGCTGGAACCGTCGATCGACACCATCATGGGGAAGGTGCGGCGCTCGCGTGACGCCGTGGTGCGGGCGCTGAAAGCGCTGCGCACACATGGATTCCTCGACTGGTTGCGGCGCTACGAGCCGACCGGCAACGAGGGGCGCGGCCCCCAGGTGCAACAAGCGAGCAACGCCTATCGCCTGTCTCTGCCGGCAAAGGCGCTGCGGCTTCTCGGCCGGTTCGGCAAGGCCCCTCCCCCGCCCGAGGATCATATTGCCGCCCAGGCCGCGCGCGCGGCCGAGCTGAATGCCTATAGGACGGCCCTGCCCCTCGATGAGCGGGCGCTGTTCGAGGCAGGTAACAACCCGTTAGGACGGGCACTCGCGGCGCTCGGAAAGTCCTTGCAACAACGTGAGTCCGCCAAGCAGACTGAATCCCCCTCTAATCTTTCTCTAAGTATGAAAACATAAGCGGACGCCGCTGTCCGGGCCGCATGCACGGCCCTGCGGCGGTTCCGATCCGCTTATAAGGCGGATCGGGAAGCGGAAACCCCATAGCTAAACCGCAACGCTTACGCCTATGACAACCGCCCTATGGGCTTTCGAGAGGGAGCCAAGGGCAAGGCTGACTTGTAAAGAGATAGCAGTTTACTAGCAGCTAGATATCAGCAATCTTATTTCAAGCGGATTGTTAACGGCTTATAAATTACGCGCAGCTAACGTGCTGCTAGTTAGCAGATGATGGAGGGCGCATGGCCGTCATATCTTTTGTGTCGAGCAAAGGCGGGGTCGGAAAGACCACTTCCGCCGTGGTCCTCGCCGGCGAATTTGCGGCGGCCGGACGCAAGGTCGCGTTGATCGATGCAGACCCCAACAGGCCGCTTCACGCCTGGTCACAGCTTCGGCCGGTCCCCGAGACCTTGCGCATTGTGGTTGATGACTCGGCTGAAACCATCATCGACACGATCGAGGACGCGCGCGCCGATGCGGATTTCGTGATTGTCGATCTGGAAGGGACGGCG